>JAFTEK010000376.1 GCA_017453705.1 Treponema sp. | reverse complement strand
TATTTCTGGAATACCTGTTTCAAATTCTTCAAAAATATCAAATGTAAAGGAATAAAAGCTTTTCTTTGCTGTATCATACTGACATGTCCAAAATGCAAAGTCCCCTATTCGTGGAATCGTTTTGAACATCAGTACATTTCCTGCATACTGCACATCCCGGAATATTATTTTGCCCCCATCATCCATCTATATGTACAAATCAAAAACAGGAGCGAAATCCTTTTTCTGATCCATGCAGGAAATTCTTTTTACATGGGGAACCTCCATAATCTCGGAGCACATTTGCTTTGTTTTCTTACGGCAGTATACATCGGCTTTGACAAATGAGACGGTAGACGGAAGCCCTAAAACAAACAGAAATACACACATAAATATGCCAGTGTAAAGTAGATAAGAAAAAACACCTGTGCGCTTCGCCATTTTTCACGCCTATATGTCTGTTTGTAGCATTATGTGGAAAGCCCGCCGACGAGCTTCCGTCCACAGACAAAATTTCGCCCGCCGATGAGCTTCCGTCCACAGACCGGATATTCTTATTTTCCTATACTTCCGTCTATGGTCTTTATGCCGCCATCGGAGGTAAACTCCAATGAGCAGAACTTGACGTTCCTTTTCTGGTTTATTCCACCCGACCTCTCGCAGTCATGATAGAAGAGATACCATTTGCCGTTGAACTCAAGGATTGAATGATGGGTCGTCCACCCCAGAACAGGCGTGAGGATTACACCACCATAAGTGTAGGGGCCGTACACGTTCTTGGAAGTCGAGTAGCACAGAAGGTGTGTTGTTCCTGTGGAATAGGTAAAGTAGTAGGTGCCGTCTTTCTTGAACAGCCAAGGATCCTCAAAGTAGCGCCGCTCCTCATCCCCTCCAGTGAGGTATTTCCCCCTCTCGTCCACTATCACAAGGTCACGCGGCTCCTCCGCAAGTTCTGTCAGGCTGTCCTTCATAAGGGCGATTTTGGGCATACAGGCCGGCTGTTCACCTTTCGGCTCTTTGTTGTCCGCACTCCACTTGTTGTCCTTGTACTGATCCAGCTGTCCACCCCAGAGACCGCCGAATGTGAGGTAATATTTCCCATCTGTATCAGGGAACATACAGGGGTCTATGCTGTAGCTGCCCTTTATGTAATCGCTCTCCGCCTTAAAGGGACCTGCGGGATTATCACCCTTTGCTATTCCGATGCGGAACATCCCCTTTTTGTCACGGGCAGGGAATACAAAGTAATACTTGCCGCCCTTCTCCACACAGTCTGGTGCCCACAGCTGCTTGGAAGCCCACGGAACATCCTCCAGCCTAAGGACGCAACCGCAGTCCCTGGGATAGTTCTCCGTGTCAATCATCTCGTACACATGGTAGTCCTTCATGTCGTACTGGTCGCCGTTGTCATTGCTCTCAACGTCAATGTCCTCGTCATGCGAAGGATATATGTATATCTTACCATTGAAAACATGGGCAGAAGGATCAGCCGTATACAGGTCATTCACCAAGGGCTTCTTTTCTATCATAAACTCTCTCCTAGGGTTTGTCACAAAAGACATTATCAACTTTATGATAACAGAGCCTCTTGGAAAGACAAATCAGAAATATTCCCTAATCAGTCCAACCCCAGGCACAGAGCATCGGGCATCAGCCCCCGACGCAAAGTGCCAGGTATAACCAACCCCAGGCACAGAGCATCAGGCATCAGCCCCTGGGACTAATCGAATCGGAATCCCTTGAAGTCAAAGTTGCTTCCCGGAAGGAATATGAAAGCCAGCTCGGTCATTCCCACCGCTTTCTCGAAACCGCTAAGCCTATACGTCCTTGTGCCCAGCCCATTGCCGCCAGATTCACACGTGGCTTGTGACATGCTTTGCGGGAACTCTAGGTTTTGGGAGAATGTAGTCCCATCCTCTGCCGTTATGACCATGCGAATCGTGTTGTTGGAGCGGGCAACCCCTTCTATAATAAGGCTGCCTGCCGCTCTGCCTGCAAAGTCCATCGCCTTGAACACCAAGGAGACGTTGTTGCCTATTCCCGACACCATGCCGTCAGGGTCTTTCCTAAAGCTGTCTCCGGTTATGCTGTCAGCATCCGCCGCGTACAGGTAAGCCCTCGCTTTTGGCGTTTTAGGGCAAGAAAAACCGTGCAGGGAAAGCTTGTCAACTGTGACAAAGCTTATGCTGTGCATCCCAAAGAGTCGGCGGGTCAAACTGAATGTGTTGGGGCTGTAAACGTTGTATATGCTCTTTGCCCGGTACAACCCCTTGAATAGAACCCTACCGTCATCAGGAGTTCCATCCCAGATTTCAAGCGGAATCTCGTCATTCCAGTGGAAAATAGGAACGGTCATGGTATCCGCGCCGTCTTTGCCAAAGTCCACCCGGTCAAACGTGTATACAGCCCTGCCTTCGTCCGCGTATAGCCCTCCGTCAAACGAAAGCTTTATGTCAGCAGGCCTTGAACAGCGGCATCCGTATATAAACTCGTAAGGATTGAGGGCTTTCTTTCCCAGTCCGGTAACAGAGAACTCCAGTTCGCTCAAGACCTCCGGATGCCCCCTGCCATTGCTGGCAGAACAGGTCAACCTGAACTGCCCGTCCTCCTCAGCGACAAGGCGGGCAGAAAGAGAGTCTTTGGCTGCCTCTATACGGACAGAAGGGCTTGGTATTCCGTCTGCATCCAGTGCCTTCCAGTCAAGATGCCTGTCGCTCGCATTCACAGGGTATATCTTTGCTGACAGGACGGCTTCTTTTTCTTTGGCAGAAAGATTCTGGCTGCCACCAGTGCATGTAAGCTCAATTTTCCTGACAGGAACATATCCATCTGCTTTTGGATAGCAGTCAGGAGTAAGTTTGGTGGAATTCAAGGCTTTGCCCTTGGTAAAACCTATGCCCGCACAATCAAGCCCCATGCTTGCAGCGGCAATTGTGAAGTCCGCATCCACGCTGTTCATCCTGACGATTGCGAGCAGGCGGTTAGAAAACATACGGCGGGTATGGGTCGTTCCATCGGGAGACTGGTATTCGTCATAGTCAGAACTGTCTCCGTTGTCCAGCCCCGCAAGCCTCGCAGCCCCGCAAACTTTCACAGAAATCAGGTTCCGTGCGTTCTCACATTCTTTTCCTTCGGAGTCCACGGTATAAATATCAAAGAAGCGGAGCAGCCCTCCCTCGCTCTCGTTCTCAGTTTCTTCCCTGATACACAGGCTTGTCGCGTCACCAAAGCTCCTCCGTGTATCGCGGGATATCTCCTTTCCGCGCTCATCGTATGCTACAGCGGTTATCTCCCCCTTCTCGTAAGGAACTTGTATGCCAGGCCCCAAGTCCTGCATCGTCTTTGGGTTTCGGTTGAACTTGGCAACAGACTTCCCGTTTATTAAAATCTCGACACAGGGGGCATTGGAGTAAGAACGGATGTCTATTAACTGCCCCTCATTGAAATCCCAATAAGG
>JAFTEK010000036.1 GCA_017453705.1 Treponema sp. | reverse complement strand
CAACTACAAAACATTCTAATGTACAAGAGCAAAATGTTCCAATGTACAAGAGCAAAATGTTCTAATGTACAAGAGCAAAATGTTCCAATGTAACGCTCTTGTTTTGCTCCGCGATGTAAGACTACAAAATGTGGAAATCACCGTGCTACAAGCAGCACAATTGCCTGGGACTTTTGAAACTGCTACCGCCGTGCGTTTCCTTTCATCTTTTCCCAAGATAACGGCTATTAGGCGATTTCTCTGCTTACAACAAAATCTTTCGATACTTCCGAAATATTGATAATATATGATTTTATAGACTCTGCGATGTATTTTCCAAGATTTACAGGAACTGCATTTCCAATCATTTGTTCTTGGTTTGTCTTTGACCCCAAGAATACAAAATCTTTTGGGAAAGTCTGTATCATACTACGTTCTTTTGTTGTAAGAGGGCGTATACCATCTTTTGAACCAACCGGGTCATTAGAGTGTATTTTATAACCTTCCGGCATGGGACGATTTACGCCCCTTATTGTAGGGCTTGGTTCATCCACGCTGAAAATGCCTCTCCTAACATAACTTCTTGGGTGACGGTAATAATACTTTATATCAAGCTCGTCTCCAAAATAGTCTGCAACGGTCATTGGAGTTTTTGCAAGTTTTTCTTGAAGGGCAAAATTCATAAAGCCATCTGCAGAACCAAGATGACCTATCATTACAAATCTTTTTCTTTTCTGCGGAACACCACAAAGGCTTGCATCTAAAACTGTATATGTCAGTCCATAACCAGCTTCTTTATAAATATTTATTGCGTCTACAAGCTTCTGTGTTTTCTTTATCCGCTCGACATTTTCCATTACAAACCATTTTGGTCTGACTGTTGAGATTATTTTTGCATAAGAGACAGTAAGGTCTCCCCGACCATTATTCTCATCTCGTTTTCCTGCGGAAGAAAAATCCTGACAAGGCGGTCCCCCGATAATCATTTCAGGAGCATAAGAGACAATTTTTTCTACTGATTCTGCAACGTTCATCAAGTCTTGCTTAATGACAGGGTGATTAAAATTTTTACGATAGACTTCTATCGCTTCATCCCAAATATCAAAACCTGCCGTTATATCAAAGCCAGCTTTAAGAAACCCAAGGCTTAATCCGCCGCAGCCACAAAACAAATCAACAACTTTCATTCAATTCCCCCCATCCATATCAGTTGAAAATTTCCGGGCTATAAAACAGAACCGCATCAAAACGACGTTCCGGGCTGAGCATATTCTGACCGCCACCAAGAATTATATTTCTAATTTCACTTTTATGGATTCTAGGATGTGTGAGTTCAGCACAGGCAAGAAATTTATAGGTTTGAATTCCAGAAATAGCAAAAGCCTTGTCATTTGCATTTCCATACGAATGATTTTTTATTATCTCAACATAATCAAATTTATCATAGGCACAAAAGTCAAAGAGCATTTTGTAAATCCATACAATAGTTCTTTTAAAACGTGAGATTTCCGTTCCAGAGTTTTCCTCACCTTTCAGGCACATTTGCAAGACTGCCAGATTAGACCATACAAAAGCATCAAGGCAATCATCCGCCAGCTGCATTTTATCTTTTACGGTTTTCCAGACGGGTTGCAAAATTAACGGAGATTGTTTATCTGCCATATCTGACGCAACTTTCAAAATTACATTTTCAATTGCCTTGTAGTGAGGTGCTACCTCTTCAGACGTTTCCCAATGGTTGATTTTAGGAATTCCCGAAATTAAACTTCTGAGATGTTCTTTATTGTTTTCGTAATTTTCGCAAATTGAACACGCAAGAAAACAAATTGTAGGCGGACGCATTACGATTTCACAACTGTATTTGTCCTCGGAAAACTTCTTTGTTGTATTGTCTGGTAATGCTGTCAATTTTACTTCCAAGCCGCAGAGATTTTTTTCCGTTTCCCGGTTCATCATTACAAGGTCGATTTTTTCTCTGTCACCAGTGTAAAACCTTTCATAAGATGAATAGCCAGCCTCAAAATTGTAAAATGCCTGTTCTGAAAGAGGGTCTATTCCAAACAGTTCTTCGCCAGAAATGTAATCATGATACAAGTTATTATCTTCATCTGTTTTTAAATAGACAAGTTTTATATTTTTTGAGGACATATAGGCAACAAGCGATGCAGGAAATGAGCTGTTAAACTGATTTTTACCCCAATACTTTGCTTTTGTGTAATCTCTGCTTGAGTATTTCTGACCAAAAAGCCCTGCTGGTATGTCCATATCCCCCTCGAAAATCAATCAATTTGAGGCATTATATCATAAAACCGAATGTTTTTCCATAAAACGAGGAGTTTCAAAAGTTTTCCACCCATCTTGACATTTTTTTTTATTCTCAATAGAGTGGGGAACATCTTATTTCTTGAACGGAGGCTTCTCCCATGGATAACAGTGTATATGTCGCTTTTGAGTGCGGAATGAACCTCCTTTCTCACAAAGTCAAATAGACATTCCCCTTAAAAGCTTCTATTTTCTCCAACGCACATATATCAGGCAGCCTCGAGAAACCTCGCCTTTTAGAGATGCCCATCACCCCATGTGTGCCGGTTTGTGTTCGGCATCGGCTTTTAACAAGCCCGATATGCCGAATCGCACTTTCAGAGTTATTTTTTTGGAGTTAACACCGAATAATCCGCATTCGGATTATCAAGTGTTTCCTTAGGGAAACGCGCAGAGCCCCGTTTTTCTAAGTTCTCTTCAGCAGTTTTTTTACTTATTATGAACAAGCTTGATTTGTCGGGCTACGTAAAGAAGTACGCCCTATTCTATGTGCTTGCCGTCCTCTCCATGGCGGGAGGGACAATGCTGGATCAGATTGCGCCGCTCATCGTGCAGCACATCACCGATGACGTGCTCATCGCGCGAAACATGGACGCCCTGCGATTGCTCCTATTAGGCATCCTTGCTATAGGGGTGGGAAGATGCTTTTTGCAGTACGCGAAAGAATTCCTGTGCGACTACGCCGGCAGCAGGATTGCGTCCGAAGTCAGGATAAACCTATTCGGCAAAATCCAGAGCCTGTCGGCCAACTTCTTTGACGGCATAAACAGCGGGGAGCTGATGAGCCGGGTCAAGGATGACGTTGACCGCATCTGGGACATAGCCGCCTTCATGGGCATCCTCATGGCGGAGGTAATCCTCCGCACAGTCTCCACCGTCTATTTCATGGTACGCATAAACTGGCAGCTCGCCCTCCTTCCGGCGGCGGGCATGGTATGCGCAGGCATAATCGCCATACTCATGGAAAAACAGCTGGACGAGCTGTACGGACAGGTCGCCCAGGAAGGCTCGGAGATGAACAACACTGCCGCCGAGAACCTGGCGGGGGTGCGCACGGTAAAGGCATTTGCCCGCGAGGGATTTGAGATTGCCAAATTCCACAAGCACAACCAGAAGTTCTATGAGCTTAACATTGACCTGAGCCGTGTGTTCGTCAAGTTCAACCCGGTCATCCAGATGATAACCAGGCTGCTCGCCGTGCTATCCCTCTTCCTGGGCGGCCTCATCGTGATGAAGGGCAGCCCCTTTCCCGGCGGGAAGGGCATGCCCATAGGGGAGCTCATAGCCTTCACGGTCTATGTCAACGGCATGTTCTGGCCAATGGAGATGCTCGGCTGGCTTACCAACGGCTTTTCCAGCGCCAAGGCCAGCGTCAAACGCCTTAACAAGATTTATGAGCAGATGCCTGACATCACGGACATCTCGGGGGGAAGCAGCCTTGACGAGGATCTTTCCGGCGCGCTCTTCTCACAGTTTGACATTAACGGTGACATTGAGTTTGACCATGTGACCTACGAGGTGACTGGCAGGGCAGAGAAAGATGATGACGATGGCGGGGATCCGGACAGGAAAGGTGGCTCCAGTGGCGAGGGGGCGAAGGAGCCTGATGCCGCCCGCAAGGAGAGCACCCCACGCGAGGAGAGCACCCCACGCGAGGAGAGCACCGCACGCGAGGAGAGCACCCCACGCGAGGATAGCACCGCCCGCAAGGATAGCACCGCCCGAAAGATTCTGGACGACGTGTCCTTCACCATAAAGGCGGGGCAGACGCTCGGAATCATGGGGGCGACAGGCTCCGGCAAGACCACAATAATCAACCTGCTCAAGCGCATGTACGACGTGACGGGCGGCAGCATAAAGCTGGACGGGGTGGACATACGAGAGCTTCCCCTGCCAGCCCTGCGGCGTGCCGTCTCCTGCGTCATGCAGGACATCTTCCTTTTTTCCGACACCATCGAAGGAAACGTCAGGCTGGGGGCGCATGAGACGATAACCGTGCCGCAAGTGCGGTCAGCCCTGCAGCAGTCCCATGCCGCGGAATTCGTGGACAAGATGGAAGAAAAGGAGCAGACCGTCATAGGCGAGAGGGGTGTAGGACTGAGCGGAGGGCAGAAGCAGCGTATCACGATTGCCCGCGCCCTTGCCCGCAAGACCCCTGTTCTCGTGCTGGACGACTCCACGTCCGCGCTGGACACCGAGACCGAGCAGGAGATACAGCAGGTACTCGCGGAGCTTTCCGGCATGACCAAGATTATAATCGCGCACCGCATAAGCGCGGTACGCAAGGCAGACAAAATCATCGTCCTGGACAATGGGCGCATCGCAGAGGAAGGTACCCACGAGGAGCTTCTTGCGAAAGGCGGCCTGTACAAGGAAACGTATGATAGCCAATACTAATGGGCATCCCGAAAAACGCGCAAGGCGCAATTTTTCAAGGTTCCCACTAATGACCTGTTTCAAAAAGCCCGCGGCTATGTGTCCTTGCGACACAATGCCCCGGCTTTTGAAACTTCCCTAATGGAGTAAGACATGAACAGTTACAAGATAGACGAGCAGCAGGTTCAGAAGTCCAATTTCGAGACCATGCCCCGCCTGTTCCGCTACCTCCTAAGGTACAAGGGCAGGGTTGCCCTGGTGCTTTTGATGATGGCGTTCGGCACGACGGTGGATCTGCTCAACCCGCTAATCAACGAGAGGGCGGTGGACAAATACATCATACCCCGGGACATGCCGGGCTTTGTCAGAATCGTGCTGATAGCCGCAGCCCTTAATTTGCTCGCCGTCCTTGCCATGAAGACGCGCATGATTCTCATGGCAAAGACGAGCAACAAGGTCATACAGGAACTCAGGCAGGAGCTTTACGACCACATACAGGGGCTTGACCTGGCTTTCTTTGACTCCCGCCCCTCGGGAAAGATACTCGCCCGCATAATCGGCGACACCAACTCCCTCAAGGACATCATCGAGAACGCGGTGACGACCCTCATCCCCAACCTGGTGACGGTCATCGCCGTAGTCGTGATAATGTTCGCCAAGAACTGGAAGCTGGCGCTGGCGGCACTATGCAGCCTTCCCTTCCTCATCGCCGGAATCTTCCTGATTTCAGTGATGGCGGAAAAGCACTGGAAGGCCAAGAGGCAGAAATCCTCCAACATGAACGCCTTCATCAACGAGGATCTGTCGGGCATAAAGATAATCCAGAGCTTCCGCGCGGAGAAAGAGACTGACACCACGTTCCGCCAGCTGGTATGGGACGACCGCAAGGAATTCATCCGTGCCGTCCGCTGGTGCGACGCGTTCGGCTCATGGATTGACCTGTGCTGGAGCGTTGGCACGATGATGCTCTATCTGGTGGGCATACGCATACTGGGAATAGACAATGTTTCCATCGGGACGTACATCGCATTCGCAAGCTACGTCGGCATGTTCTGGCAGCCCATCATGAATTTGAGCAACTTCTACAACCAGTTCGTCAACGCGGCCAGCGGAGCCGAGCGCATATTCGAGATAATCGACAACAAGGCCTCCGTCACCGACAGGCCGGACGCACAGCCCATGCCCCCCATACAGGGGAATGTAGAATTCAAGGACGTGACGTTCGGCTACAAGAGCGACACCGACGTGCTCAAGGACGTGAGCTTTGCCGTAAGCCGGGGCGAGACAATCGCCCTGGTCGGCCCCACCGGGGCAGGCAAGTCCACCGTGGTAAATTTGGTGAGCCGCTTCTACGACATAAAGGACGGGGCAATCCTGGTTGACGGAAAGGACATCCGTGAGGTCAAGCTGGACAGCCTGCGCACACAGATGGGGATAATGACCCAGGACAATTATATTTTCAGCGGAACCATCCGCGAGAACATAATGTACGGCAGGCTGGACGCAACGGAAGGGGAAATGCTAGCGGCAAGCCGTGCCGTCCACGCGGACGACTTCATCAGGGCGCTGCCGGACGGGTATGACACCAAGCTCACGGCACGGGGCGGGGAGCTTTCAAACGGGCAGAGGCAGCTGGTGGCATTCGCCCGCACCATGCTCTCCAACCCCCGCATACTGATTCTGGACGAGGCGACCAGCAGCATCGACACCAAGACGGAGCTCCTTGTCCAGGCCGGAATCGCGGGCCTCCTGGAAGGAAGGACGAGCTTTGTCATAGCGCACAGGCTCTCCACCATCCAGAGCGCGGACAGAATCTTTGTCATAGACAAGGGCGGCATCGTCGAGAGCGGCAGCCCCTCCGAGCTCATGGCAAGGAAAGGCGCATACTACGCCCTGCGTCAGGCTCAGTTCGCGTAAGTCCCGCGAAGGTTCAACAGGAATTTCATAGTGGTTAACCAACGACGCGGCTTTACCGTATTGTTGGTTAACCACTACAGCTTGACCGCCTTGCTGGTTCTGACCCTACAGCTCTTCCAGCACAAACGGTAACATATAAAGAGGCTTATACAAAAGCTGCCCATTATTCGAAACATCTTTTTGGGAGAATAAATACTGGCGGTAGATTTTACTCGAATATTTCAAGCAGAACTCCGTGATTGATTTATGAGTGTTCACGGCGGAAGATTTTACTTCCATAGGCACGAGCTTTGCGTTTGAATCAAGAAGAAAATCAACTTCGTAATCATGTACATCATCATTTTTTTTCCAGATGTGATAAAAAAGTTTATTCCCGCTTGCAGTTATTATCTGGGCGGCAATATTCTCATAAAGATAGCCAAGATTTGCGTCAAGCTTGTCGCTTAAAAGTTTCGCATATATTTTTGTATGAATTTTATCTGCTGAATTAAAAAGAAGAGTAGTAAAAAGCCCTGTGTCCGCAAGGTACATTTTATAAGAATCATCCATAGCAGTCGCCGTCAGGGAAACACACGGGTCAGTGGTGTTGTAAGAAATCAAAACTGTTTTGAATCGATAAGCTCTGAAAGAATCTCCTTGTCTTTTCCCGTTGTACGTTTTCCAGTCGCACTTGAAATTACATACCTCTTTTTATTCAAGGCAAGCTGAGTAGGAATTGAATTGAACATCTTTGAAAGACGGCCGGATTTGTCAATTTTGTAGAAGTCCTCTTCATAAAGCTTTAGAATCCCGCGTTTTACCTTGTCAATCTCTTCAAAATTGCTGCCTCCAAGATATGCATCCACAGCCTGGGGCATTCCGCCCACCGCCATATAAATGCGAAAATCACGCATGAGCTTCCGGTTAACATCGTTCCCCACAGGCTTTTTTGACTTGTACAATTCCCGCAGCAAATTGTAGGTTGTGTTCCCAGTCGCAAGAAGAAATTCCTCATAGTCCATAGGATATACCTGAATAAAATATTCTTCCGATGGGATCACAATGTCCTTTACGTTCTGCCTGATGCTGATTAAAGAACCTGTCTCAATATATTTATAGCGGCCGTCCGCCACAAGATATTTAATCGCCTGGCGAACCAAGGGCTGCCTTTGGATTTCATCAAAAATGATTACAGATTCATGCGGATAAAGTGTAACTCCCGTTATGGTCTGGAGCCGCAGGAAAAAAAGGTCAAGATTTGCAATGTCCTTAAAAGCCTCAAGAAGAAAGTCATCAATATTGGCAAAATCAATTTTTATGTATGTCTTGAAATTTGTCCTGGCAAATTCCTCTGCTATCGTAGATTTTCCGACACGCCGGGCACCTTCCAGCATTGCGGCATATTTATCTGAGTATTTTTCTTTCCATTCCAAAAGGGCATCAAAAACTTTCCGCCAAAACACAAAACCGCCTCCATAATAAAAGCAGATTTTTCCAACATTTTTTATAGCATTTGGAGCAGTTTTTTACAATAGTTTACTTGTGTATTGAAGCAGTTTTTTCCAGCACATCTTTGTGGAGGTCGGCGGGCACAAGCGCTTTGACTCACACCTTGGCAAATGAATCCCTGCCTATCCCCCCTGTGGAAAGATTCTGACGGGCATTGTGGAAAAACTGTTAATAGGCGCGTGAAACATTGGCCTTTGTGGAAAAGTGGAAAAACTGTGTTTTCAAGTCATCCACTTTTCCACACTGT
>JAFTEK010000375.1 GCA_017453705.1 Treponema sp. | reverse complement strand
AGTCGGAATATGCATCAGCGGCAACGGCCCCACGCTGGCGGCCCCTTATGGCGGTGAAACCCTGTCCTGGGAAGAAGATGTTCCAGATGATGAAGGCTCATCTCTCTTTATCCCGCGACTAAAGGAGTTCAAGAGGCGTTTCCCCGATGCATGGAAAGAGGATGCTTCCATATTCTCCTGTCCAGAATACCTGATACACAAGCTGACAGGTGCAAGGGTTACTATACTGCCGCAAGAAAGCTTCAGGACTGCCTACTGGACGGCCGAATCCCTAAAGGACGCAGGCTTTTCCGAGACGGATATCTCAAAACTGCCCCCATTTGTTAAACCCGGTGACAAGGCCGGCTGCCTTTCGGAAGGAATTTATCCCGTTGTAAAGAAGGGAACACCTGTCTACTGTGGCGCGGCAGATTTCATAAGCGCGATGGTAGGGACAAACTCCTTAAGCCCCGGCAGCCTATGCGACAGGGCAGGCTCTTCCGAAGGCATAAACCTATGCACGGAAATTCCGCTTGAAGGGGATGAAATCCGCACATTGCCTTCTGTTGTTCCCGGCCTATGGAATGCAAGCTTTTTGTTGCCAGAAAGCGGTGACAAATTCCGTAAATTCAAGGATGAGGCGGAAAGGAAGCTTTTCACAGACATAGGCTTTAACGAACTTGTCCATTCATGCATTTACAACCCAAGCGGAGAGGCCATATTTGACCAGGGAAAATACCTGATGCTCCAGACTGCGATGCAGGTGCGAGACGGGCTTAAATGCCTGCTTTCCCTGGCCGATGAGAAAGGGATAAAACTGCCAACCCGCATGACCGTGACAGGCGGACAGGCCGCCAACGATGAATGGAACCAAATGAAAGCCAACGTAACCGGGATGACTATCGCCGTTCCAGAATGTACCGATGCGGAGCTGGTTGGAGACGCTGTGTTTGCCTTCACAGGGATGGGTATTTTCTCTTCCATACAGGAGGGGGCAAAAAACCTCCATTCCATTGCCAAGATATTCGAGCCGGAAGCCTTCTAGCAGATGAAGGTATATTCTATCCCCGAAAAGCTCAGGACTATAATATTTGACATTGACGGAACCCTGTATACGAGCCGTGCCTACGTCTTTGAGCAGGTGGACGTGCAGGTCAGGCACCTTGCCCATATCCGTGGAAGGGACGAGGACGAGGTTCGCAAGGAAATATTCGAATACAGGAGACGCTGGGCTTCAGAACACGGCGGCAAGAAAATCAGCCTGGGCAACGCACTCATCGCTTTTGGCATTCCTATAGAAGAAAGCATACGCTGGCGTGAAACTTTGCTTTCACCTGAGAAATACCTAAAAAAAGACAAGAAGCTTGAAGAGCTGCTGGAAACCCTGGGCCAGAAATACCGGCTTGTCTGCGTAACAAACAATCCTGTCGCCGCCGCCCGCAAGACACTGGACGTAATCGGGGTTTCCCGGCATTTGCCTGACATTATCGGGCTGGACACCTGCATGAAAAGCAAACCCGCCCCGGAGATGCTGAATCTTGCAGTGCAGATTACCGGAGCAAAGGCGGAAGAGTGCCTGTCAGTGGGCGACCGCTACGACATAGACCTCGCCCTGCCACTTGAAATGGGAATGGGGGCTGTCCTGGTGACAGGCGTGGAGGAAGTCTATTCCCTCCCAGAAATCTTGTAGCTTTTCCCACAATATGATACAATTCTGCCCATGCAGATTATACCAGTTGCCTCAGGCAAAGGCGGCGTTGGCAAGAGCCTTTTGAGCGCGAACCTTGCCATAGCCCTGGGACAGGCAGGGAAAAAGGTCGTCCTCGTAGATTTGGATCTGGGGGCATCAAACCTGCACCTAGTCATAGGTCAGACATCTTCAAAGAAGGGCATAGGAACCTTCCTTTCTGGGCAGGGAACATTCAAAGAACTTATTGAGCCGACGGACTACGAAAACGTATCCTTTATTGCAGGCGACTCGGAGATTCCCGGCCTCACATCACTCAAGGCGGCTAAGAAAAACGAGCTTATCCGTGAGTTCTCTTCGATAGACGCAGATTACCTTATTCTTGACCTGGGGGCAGGAACCCACCTTACGATATTGGACATGTTCATGCTGTCCCCGCAGGGTATCGTTGTCACGGCTCCAACTGTAACAGCAATCCTCAACGGATACCTCTTCCTAAAGAACGTAGTATTCCGCATGATGTACAACACTTTCAAGAAGGGCAGCCCCGCCTACAAGTACCTGGAGAACATGAGGACAAATTCCCAGGCCATGCAAAAAGTCTACATCCCCAAGCTCATAGAGGAGCTGAAAGCAGTGGACAGACCAAGTGCCGAGCTGTTTGAGTCCCGCATGAAGAAGTTCCGTCCCCGCCTGATACTGAACATGATAGACGACCCCAAGGATGCGGACAGAGCCATAAAGATAAGACATTCCTGCCGTCAGTTCCTGGGGCTGGACATAGAACACCTGGGAGTTGTTTACCGTGACACAATGCAGGACAAGGCTTTGTCCTCCCGTCTACCGGTCATAATATACAAGCCTCAGTCTGTCATAGCACAGGCAATATACCGCATAGCCGAGAAGATTAAGCAGGACGAATCCCTTTCATTTGACGATGCCTACGACATGACCCAGGTATCCGACCAGACATTCGAACTCGCCAGCGAGGAAGCTTCAGATGACTTCTCCGCAAAGATGGCTTATGTCGAAGAGCTTACTGGCAGCGGAGCACTGACAACTGGGGAACTTGTGGAGCTATTGCGACAGCAGCAATATGAAATGACCCAGCTACGAAACGAGAACAACCTGCTCAAAAAGAAACTTGTGGACGCGGCCAAAAAGGGCTACAAGGTTTAGAACCATGCATAATCTTCTATATATAGAGTATCCATCTTGGATTCAGCCAGAAATTTTCCCTGGAGTACCAGTGCTGGGGCTTATCCGCTGGTACGGCCTCATGTATGTCTTTGCCTTCACGACAGCCTTCCTTATACTCAAAAAGCAAATGCGGGAAGGTGCGCTGGATACAGAAGGCTACAAGGCGAGCGAAGATGATATATTCAGCTTCATCGCATGGGGAATCGTAATGCTCCTTTTGGGAGCGAGGATTTTCTCCTGCCTGGTCTACGACACGAGCGGGGACTACCTTAAAAAACCTTGGTTAATTTTCTGGCCATTTGACCCGCTGACCCGCAAGTTCAGCGGTTTTGCAGGTATGTCATACCACGGGGGCTTTATCGGAGGTCTCCTGGGGATGATTCTCTGGTGCGCCGTCCACAAAAAACCCCTGTGGAAGTGGGTTGATGCGATGTGCGTTGCCATCCCCTTGGGCTACACATTCGGACGTATAGGCAACTTTATGAACGGGGAGCTTTACGGCAGGATTACAACCGTTCCATGGGGAGTGGTCTTTCCACGGGCAAAGCTTGCAGGCGAGACCTTTTCCGCAAGCATTGACTGGGTGCAGGACTTTGCGTCCCGCTGCGGCATGACACTTGCGGCAGGAGAGAAACTTGTCAACCTGCCCCGCCATCCCAGCCAGCTCTACGAAGCCTTTCTGGAAGGAATCGTGTTATTTGCCCTCCTATGGTTCCTTAGAAAAAGAAAACCATTCGATGGATTTTTAGGCTGTATGTATGCGATAGGTTATGGGACAGCCCGCTTTGTGGTCGAATACTTCCGCCAGCCGGACTCAGACCTGGGCTTCCGCCTGTCCTCCGCAGACCTGACAGCAGGAGAGGAAGCTCACGCAATTTATCGGAACACATCCCTCTTGGACATCTCTACTGGACAAATCCTCTGCGCCATGATGATATTCGGCTGCCTTATACTGATGCTTGTCCTATACCTACGCTCACGGAAGGAGGCCTAGATGTACGAATACCAGGTAGAAGGCGGTTTCCCCATAAAAGGAAGCATAACTGCAAGCGGCAACAAGAACGCAGCCCTTCCCTGCATTGCGGCGACACTGCTTACAAGGGAACCTGTCATCCTAAGAAACATTCCTGACATAGAGGACACCAATGTAATGCTCCAGATTCTGACTTCCCTGGGAGTCGGCGTGGAGAGCTTGGGTGATCATGCCTGGAAGATAGATGCCGCCAGAATAAACTCCGCCAACATTCCCGCTCAGATGAGCAAGAAAATCCGTGCGTCCATCCTTTTTGCAGGCCCCCTCGTAGCCAGAATGGGCAAGGCGGTAATGCAGCCACCAGGGGGAGATGTCATAGGCCGCAGGAGGCTGGACACCCATTTTTTGGCACTGGAAGAACTAGGAGCCAGAATATCCACAGACGGAAAGTTTGAGTTCACGGCCAACAAGCTGGTGGGAACAGACATATTCCTTGATGAAGCCTCTGTCACCGCAACGGAAAACGCGATAATGGCAGCCGTCCTCGCCGAAGGACACACTGACATAACAAATGCCGCCAGTGAGCCGCATATACAAGATTTGTGCGATATGCTCAACCAGATGGGCGCAAAGATAACGGGCATTGGCAGCAATATACTTCACATAGAGGGAGTAAAAAAGCTTGCAGGAACAGACTTCACGATTGGCCCGGACTACATGGAGATAGGCTCCTACATTGGCCTTGCAGCATGTACAGGGGGTTCTGTGGAAATCCACGGAATCCGCCCCAAAGAGATGCGCCCCCTAAAGATAGCCTTTGGCAAACTGGGCATTCAGTGGAGCATAGACGGAACAACCCTGACGGTCTCCTCCGACCAAAAACTCAAAGTAAACGCAGACTTGGGCGGCATGATACCCAAGATAGACGATGCCCCCTGGCCGGGTTTTCCGCCGGATTTGACTTCCATAATGGTCGTCGTCGCAACCCAGGTGGAAGGCACTGTTCTTGTTTTTGAAAAGATGTTCGAGAGCCGCATGTTCTTTGTGGACAAACTGATAAGCATGGGTGCCAGAATCACCCTTTGCGACCCCCACCGGGCCGTCATCTCCGGTCCTTGTGCCCTGCATGGGGAGCATCTGGTCTCTCCCGATGTCCGTGCAGGAATGGCGATGGTCATCGCAGCCCTGTCTGCCAGAGGCGAGAGCCGCATAAGCAACGTATACCAGATAGAGCGTGGCTATGAGCAGCTGGTCGAACGGCTGCAGTCACTCGGCGCTCACATTAAGCGGGTAGAGGTCAAGTAGATGGACTTATGCGCTAAACTACTGTATTGTCTGCTTGTCGAACCTATAGAATACATCGTTGAGACGTCCTTCTGCCTGTTCAGGAATTTCTTTTCCGGGCAGGCAGCAATTCCGATGGCAATAGCAGCAGTAAGTCTCCTCGTAAACCTGATGACCTTCCCAATCTACAGTGCCGCGGATGCCAGACAGCTGGAAGAACGGGAAATACAAAAGAAAATGAAGCCCGGACTTGACCACATAAAGGCTGTATTCAAGGGAGATGAGCGTTTCATGATGCTTGCAGAGTATTATGAAATAAACCACTACAGCCCTGCTTATGCCTTGCGGAGTTCGCTTTCCATATTAGTCCAGGTTCCTTTTTTCATTGCCGCCTATCACTTTCTTTCCAAATGCCCGGAGCTTTCCGGTGTTAAACTCGGACTTATTGACGACCTGATGAAGCCTGATGCCATGCTCAAAATCGGCAGCCTGTCGGTGAACATCCTTCCCATATTGATGACGCTGATAAACATCGTATCAGGAACAATATATACGAGGGGAGCGTCCTTGCGCGAGAAAGTCCAAGTATACGGTCTTGCCATGATATTCTTGATTTTGCTCTACAGCTCACCAAGCGGTTTGGTTTTCTACTGGACGCTAAACAATTTGTTTTCCTTGGCAAAGAATTTTATACATGCTCGCGGTAATCCCCGGCGCTGGGTAAAAGCAATCGTTTGCCTTGCATTCGTTTCCTTATGCCTGTATATGACTTTTTTTAAGCCGCGTGCCCATATATACAAGAAGATTATTCTCTATATATTCACACTAGCAGTATGCCTTGCCTGTGTTTTCAGTAAAAAGCTGTTTCACTTTAAAAGACAGCCTGAAGAAGCAACAGGCGCTCCAAAGACAAAAGACCATGAACATATATTCTTGCTGTCCTGCATTGGGCTATGTCTGCTCATAGGGGCAACCATCCCTCTTTCTGTTCTCGGCTCAGATCCAGTAGCATTCTCCTTCCTGGAGGGCTATAGCTCGCCCTTCTTAACTTACTGGCCAACACTGGCAAAAGCCGCAGGTCTTTTTCTGCTCTGGCCATATTTCATCTATAGGATAACGGCAGACAAACGTAAACCACTTCTTTCAGTAGCAGCAGCCTTCATTTTTCTTTCAGCCCTGCTAAACTTCTATGCCTTCTCCAGTGACTATGGAATACTCTCTGATATGCTTGTATACGAAAGAGACGGTATATTTTACATGGGGGGGGGTACGGTATTGTTAAACCTTCTCTCCATTACCCTTACAGGAATTCTTATACTATTTCTTTTCCGCAAAAAGGCCAGCAAACTGCTTGCTTCCATAATAATGATTTTAAACATTTCTGTCGCTACACATGCCATTGTGGAAGGAGCAAAGACACAGCAGGGATATAACACAGCTCTCGCAGTCCTTAGAAAGAATGCCGAAAACGTTTCTGTGGAAAAAATAGATCCGATATTCAACCTGTCCAAGACCGGAACAAATGTATTCTGCATAATGCTTGACAGGGCGACAGGAGCCTACCTTGAGGAATGTTTTAAGGAAGACCCGCATCTTTATGAACAGTATGACGGATTTACATTCTACCCAAACACGGTATCATTCAGTTATGGGACTGTCGCAGGTTCCCCAGGTTTATTCGGCGGCTACGAATACATTCCCCCTGTAATGAATTTAAAGGAAGGACAGCCTATGTGCAAAAAGTTCGAGGAAGCCATATCCCTCCTGCCTCGGCTTTTTTCACGGAATGGCTACAGTGCGTCCATGACAGACCTTCCTGTTTCAAATTACCTTGACAACTATTACTTTATGGACGAATATCCTGAAAAGATAAAAACATTCACAACTATCGAAGTCTACTGGCAAAACTGGAAAAAGGAACACGGCTTTGGTTCCAGTATTCAACTTGAAACAGACAGGAAACGGTTCCTGCCATACTCCATAATAAGGGCATGTCCTTCTCCGATCAGATCCAGGCTTTATGACGAAGGGAATTATTTGATAAGCTATTATATACTGGACAAACAGGCAGTAAACGACAGGCTTTTTTTCAGGGAAGAATCCTTTGAACAGACAATAAAAAACTATGCTGTGTTGGACTACCTTCCCCTGTTGACACAGGTAGTCGAAGACGGGGATAACTTTGTATTCTTTACTAACCTGCTGCCCCACAGCCCAAACTATCTCCAAGTTCCTGAATACAAGCCTGTTCCTTCAATAACAACAAGCAGCCCCTCTAAATATGGGCAGGAACCACATTACCATGTAAACATGGCATCCTTTAAGCTCTTGGGGAAATGGCTGGATTACTTAAAAGAAAACGGAGCTTACGACAACACAAGGATTATCATATCAGCAGACCACGGATGTGGAGGTGGAATTAAAGAGGTGGAGGGGTATTCCCATCTTCCAACAGGTGAACTTACATGCCTGCTTATGGTAAAAGACTTCACCGAAAGGGGGCGCATGAAGGTTGACAAGACATTTATGACAAATGCCGACGTGCCATCTATTGCAGTGAAGGGTCTCATTGAAAACACTATAAACCCTGCCACTGGCAACGATATAACAAAGATTTCCTTGAAAAACCCCGTATACGGCGAATATACAGAAGGAGGAAAGGCCTTGCGAAACAGAAAATCTGACAAGTTTGATGTTGAAGAGGAAACATGGTATTCAATCCATGACGACCTTTTCAAGCCTGAAAATTGGAACAAGCCATCTTCTACTGAAGTCTATGAAAACACCCTGTCAAAGCTAAGTGAGCAGGGTGTTAATATCAAAGGAGCTGCAAAGTGAACATACAGTTGCTATCACAGCTCCCTTGCCAGCTACAGCCTAAGCTATGACCGTTACAGACGCGACAGAGTGAGCGGGAAGCTCTATTTCCACACTATCTGCGTCAAGCACTTTCACAGAAAGAGACTTCTCCGTAACAGCGTCACATTTCTCAAAGGTGTTTATGCTATTCATCTTCTCACCGTTGACAATCGTTCCAGACGCGGAGGCAATCTTGCCCTTAAGACCTGCAAGAGTAATCTCAACGGTCTTGGACTTGTCTACATCGGGATTAGCGATAGTCACAAGGTAGTTCGTCTTGCCAGACTTCTCCTTCTCAGACGCGGAAACCGACAGACCCGGCAGCACTATGTCCTGTCCCGACTGGTCATCGTGGATTCGCGCGGACTGCGACGCAAAGCTTGTGCCCAGCAGGGTCGCCCCCTGATGCTCCTTGAAGGCATGGAATACATACCAAGTTGGCGTAAGGACAACCTTGTCCCCTTCTGTAAGAACAGGAGACTGCAAGACGTTTACCGCCTGTGCCAGGTTTGCCACACGCACACGGTCAGAGTGGTTGTTAAAGATGTTCAGGTGCACGGCGGCGACGACGGCATCACAGACTGAGTTCTGCTGGTAGAGGAAGCCCGGATTTGTCCCCGGCTCACATGCAAACCAGTTGCCCCACTCGTCCACAACAAGAGCAACCCTTTTCTCCGGGTCGTGCTTGTCCATCATCTCTGAATGACGGCGGATAACCTCATCAATCCTAAAGGCATTCTTCATTATACGGTACCAGCCGCCCTTGTCAAACGCAGTGGCGCACTTCTTGTCTTCCCAGCGACCTTCGAGAGTGTAGTAATGGAGAGAAATACCGTCCATCATCTTGCCGGCGCTCTCCATGACAACATCCGTCCAGTTGTAGTCATCAGAATTCGCACCACCGGCAATCTTGAAAATCTTGTCCTTACCATACTGGCGAACAAACGTCTGATAGCGGCGGTAGTTGTCAGCGTAGAACTCAGCCCGCATGTTGCCGCCGCAGCCCCAGTTCTCGTTGCCTATACCAAAGTAGTCAAGTTTCCATGCTTTCTCATGGCCGTTCTGCGCCCTAAGACGAGCCATCGGCGACTCACCGTCAAATGTCATGTATTCAATCCACTCGTCCATCTCCCGCACGGAGCCAGAGCCGACATTTCCACAGATGTACGGCTTGCAGTCAAGCTCCTCGCACAAGCCCATGAACTCGTGGGTTCCAAAGGAGTTGTCCTCCACTACGCCACCCCAGTTGGTGTTTATCATCCTCTTGCGATTCTCTTTGGGGCCGATGCCGTCCTTCCAGTGGTATTCATCAGCAAAACAGCCGCCCGGCCAGCGCAGGTTGGGTATATCTATATCCTTGAATGCCTGCACGACAGCCTTGTTATAGCCGTTAACGTTGTCTATCTTGGAATCCTTTCCCACCCAGAATCCGCCGTAAATACAGCGTCCCAAGTGCTCTGAAAAGTGGCCGTAAATATCACGGCTTATCGTCTGCTTTTTGTCGAGAGTATCGACAACTATCTTCTCTTTCATAGAAACAGTATATCACGAGTTAAATAGATTTACAACAGAAAAATTTGATAATAGGGAAAAGCCTTTACAGGATAGGCA
Organism: Treponema sp.; assembly: GCA_017453705.1. Taxonomy (GTDB): domain Bacteria; phylum Spirochaetota; class Spirochaetia; order Treponematales; family Treponemataceae; genus Treponema_D. The sequence continues at coordinate 110 of JAFTEK010000375.1, read as the reverse complement.
ACACAATTGGACCTGTTCGGAACCGCCAGCGCAGCCTCAAGGCAGCCCGGTTGGTTTCCTCACAGGTCTTGCATTTTTTCAGGCTAAAGCCTTGCAAAAATGCAGCTTTT
>JAFTEK010000374.1 GCA_017453705.1 Treponema sp. | reverse complement strand
CCGGTGACATGAACCGCTACAACATAAATGCCGATACCGCGGCAGCTAAGATTGCTGTCGCACTGAAAGCAGAGAAATTCGTTCAGCTGACCAACGTTCCCGGAGTCCTGCGGGATATAAACGATCCGTCATCACTCGTACAGCGGATACACATATCAGACGTGGGAAAATACATACAAGACGGAACTATTGCAGGCGGGATGATTCCAAAAATTGAGTGCTGCGTACTTGCCAGGGAAGGCGGCGTTCCGCGAACCCACATAATAGACGGACGTGTTCCCCATTCACTGCTGATAGAAATGTTCAGCGACCGGGGAATCGGAACAATGATTTACTGAGAGGAAACGCAGTTTCCAAACAGGTTTATGGGAACCTGGAAAAACTTCAGTTTTTCGAGATGCCCTTATTTTTATATCAGGAGGTTTTTATGAATACGCCTGTCGTGAACAATTACGGCTCATTTGACGTGATATTCAAAAGTGGAAAAGGTTCCGTGCTTAAGGACATAAACGGAAAGAAATACATAGACTTTCTCTCCGGAATCGCCGTGAACTGTCTGGGCCACGGTTATAAGCCGCTTGTCAAGGCAATAAACAAGCAGAGCAAAAAGATGATCCACGTATGCAACTATTTTTTCAGTGACGTGGGGGTGGCCTACGCAAAGTCCCTGCTGGAAGCAACTGGCTTTGACGGGGTATTCTTCGGAAACTCCGGTGCGGAAGCAAACGAGGCTGCCATAAAGCTCGCCCGCAAGTACGGTCAGATGCAAGGAGGCGACTCCAAGAAAACGATAGTCACACTGGAGAGGTCATTCCACGGAAGGACGCTCGCAACACTCAAGGCGACAGGGCAGGACAAATTCCACCCAGAATCATTTGCCCCCTACCCCTCCGGCTTCAAGACGATAAAGGCCAACGACTTTGAGTCCCTGCAGAATGCCTTTGACAACAACACAGCCGCTCTTATGATTGAGTGCGTGCAGGGTGAAGGAGGCGTGATACCCCTTGACCCAAAATGGGCACAGGCCGCGGCAAAGGCCGCGCGTGAAGCGGGCGCAATCGTCATCGCGGACGAAGTTCAGACAGGAATGGGGCGGACGGGCAGCTTGCTCGCCAGCGAGCAGCTCCAGTTCAACCCGGATGTCGTCACCCTTGCCAAGGGGATAGCTGGCGGAGTGCCAATGGGAGCATGTATCTTCCGTGGCAAGGCAAACAAGGTATTCCAGGCGGGAGACCACCAGTCAACCTTTGGCGGCAACCCACTGGCACTTGCGGCTGCACGGGTCGTGCTCAAGAAAATCACATCCCCGGACTTTCTCGTAAAGGTGACGGAAAAGGGCGAGTACATAAGGAACACCGTCAACAGCTGGAAGCTTCCATGCGTGAAGGAAATACGCGGCCTAGGACTGATGACAGGAATCCAGATAGAGGGAAACCCAGTTGAAGTGGAAAAGGAGTGCCTTGAGAGGGGGCTGCTATTCTCTACTGCCGGCGAACACACGCTCAGGCTGGTTCCACCGCTGAACATACCAAAGAAACACATAGACGAAGGCCTTGAAATCCTGCGCTCAGTCCTTGAAAAATAAGCGTCCCTCCGCTATTATTGCCTAATGCAGAAGCGCATAGTCATCGTCTCATTCATCATCGCAGCAGCGGCCATAGTCCTGCTGGCTCTTAACCGGGGTTACTTCCAGAGCGAGCAGCAGGACGTGGTGCGGGCAAAACTGGTGGTTCCTTCCTCAGTTGAAGAAAAAGAAGAAGGAAAAGGCTCTGGTTCAATTCTATCATCGGGCGTAATACTATCCTCCTTCATAAACCTCAACCCCGATGAAACCTTGCTCGATGTAATAAGCTCAGACTTCACGGGGGACGGCTTTGAGGATCAGGTCAACGTCGTCAGAAAAGCAGGCGTACAAAACCTGCAGCTGGTCGTTGCCGTTTATAATCCAAAAAGCGAATCTTATGAAAGGACGGTTGACATAGCCACCCAGGTAGAGCAAGTAAAAACCTTCTCCTGCTATGGGATAGACCTTACAGGACGTAACAAGCCTGCGCTGGTTTATCAGGGCTTTGACTCCTCAGGGAATTCCGTACTAAGGGCTTTCTTCATAAACTACGATGAGAAGGCCGGAATCTACAGGCTCATGATGCTGGCAGACCTAAAGAGCAATGGTGCCATATACCTGCAGCAGCTGGACGATGACAACTACGCCACAGGCACAGGCAGCCTTCCATATATAATAATGATGTATTCCTCAGAAGTCTCCAAACCTGAAAGCTCCGATCAGATTCAGACCGTCTGGAGCTGGAGCGCGGCTGATCAAAAATACGTGCAAACAAAGCAAAGCCGGATAAAAGGCAGCAGCATAAAGAAGGGTGAACTTGCCAAAATCCAGGACGGAACGGTAAAGACATTCGCTGACTATCTTGGGGGGCTATGGTATAGGACGGAGACAAACGGAAGCGGTATCCGATATGTGTTCTTTGATTACGAGTCAGAACAGATTATTTTCCTCATTGGGGACGAAGAAGAAGTATACAACTGGCAGAACAGCACCCTGCACTACAGGGGAATGTACATATCCACTACAAACTATGAGATAGAGACACTGAAAAGAAACGTGGACGTAAGCCTGGTGGATTTGGAGCAGATAGCGATACTGGTACATGATGACGTAAGCATGGCAATAAAAGACGAGAACTCCTGGAACGGTGACTACAAGAAGATGAAGTTCTCTGATTTCTACAGCGAAAGCTTCTCATACTCCGCCCTCAAAAGCACCTATATCTACAATCTGGAGTCAGGCCCAAGCTGGAGAACAGGTGATGGCAACAGAGTCTCTTTCGCTGATGGTTTTTATAACTTGACGGCCGGTGAAAAAAGACAATCAGGAAGCTATGTTGCAATGCAGCTTGGTGACAGCAGCTTCATACAGTTCAAGGCCGAAGACGAATCTTCCCAAGACCAGCCGCTGCTAAACGGCTGCTACTTAGCAAGCTATCCGCCATCAGCCGATGACGGAAGCCAGATAGACGAAGACAGGATAATACTCCAACCCTATACCGTACAGCTATATGATTCATACCCCTCATCAGGACATCCGGTCATCCTCACGAGGGAAAAATCAGACTCCTAGTATTCGTCAGCCCTGCTGCTCTTGAAGTAGGAGCTGGAGCCGCTCCGCTGGGTGGCGGTGTGCACCCCGGCACGGGCGTTGGAGTGACCGAATCCGCGGTCACGGTCACGCCCGAATCCGCCCCTGTCGCGCCCGAATCCGCGGTCGCGGTCACGTCCGAACCCGCCACGATCACGCCCGAATCCGCGGTCGCGGTCACGGCCGAACCCGCCCCGGTCACGCCCGAATCCCCTGTCACGGTCACGTCCACGTCCGCTTCTGGCTCCGCTACGGCCAGCCTTGACATCCTCGTGTATGTGGGGAATCATGCTGTCAGAGGCAGAAAGCTCTATCGCTTTGCGGGCGGCATCCACAGGTATGCTCATAAGGCAGAATTTATCCGCCATGTCTATGTCGTCCACATCGCTGTTCTTGATACCCGTCAAGTCTGCGATGTAATTGGCAACCTTCTTGGGATTGTAACCGTCTATCCAGCCCAGCTGCACAAAGAGGCGGGTCTGCCCTGCCTTGCCGCCCTTCTCGCCACGCTCCCCCTTGCGGGTCTTGTCCTGGCTGCCTGCGCTTGCAATCTTTCCGTAGCGTTTTACGCTGAGGCTGCTGCCATAAGTCGCGGACAGGAGGGATGCGAGGACTTCCTGCGGGTTCTGGCCGGCACAAAGCTCCTCCGCCATCTTGTCGAATATCGGGTCTCCCTTCCTGAGCGTACTCTCCTGTACAGGATTCTCGGAAGCCTCGGCTGCGGGGACATCTCCTGCAAGCTCTCCAGGATTCTGTCCGACAATCCGGCCGTCCTCGGTCATGCTGATGTTGAGTCCGAGCTTCTCCCTGACTTCCTGGAAGAGCCTCTTGCGCTTGGCCTCGACAACCTCTTCCACGGAAGGAATCCTGCCCTCAAGCATCTCGCCCTTCGCGCTCTTCTTGACCGCGCTCTTGAGGTACTGGAGCTTGCGCCTGGACTCCTCCGGGCGGACGAACGTGACCGCCATTCCAGCAGCCCCGGCACGTCCTGTGCGGCCTATGCGGTGCACGTAAGTAGGGCCGTCAAAGGGCAGGTCGTAGTTGACCACGTGGGTCAGACCTGTGATGTCTATTCCGCGCGCGGCCACGTCCGTTGCCACCAGTATGCGGGTTTTCTTTATGCGGAAGCGGGCGAGGATTTTCTCGCGCTGTCCCTGGGGTATGTCACCATGAAGGGCGGCGACCTCGTAGCCCCTCTCGTCCAGTGCCTTGCACACCATGTCCGCATCGGACTTGCGCTGAACAAAGACCAGTCCGTAGAAGTCGGGTGAAATGTCAATCAATCGTACAAGGGCTTCTATCTTCTCGCTCTCGCGGAGCAGCCAATAACGCTGGTCAATGAGGAGCGGCTCCTCATCGTGGCCTTCCTCCTCCACAATCTCATAGTCGCCCATGAACTTCTCGGCAATCTTGAGGATGGGCTTGGGGACGGTTGCACTGAAAAGCAGGACACGGCACTCAGGGTTGGCCTCGGCGAAGATGTTCTCTATGTCATCGACAAAGCCCATGTCGAGCATCTCATCACCCTCATCCAGTATGAAATACTGTATGCGGTCAATCTGGAGCACACCCCTGTCCATAAGATCCTGCACACGGCCGGGGGTACCGACGACAATCTCAACGCCCTTGCGCAGGGCGCGGATCTGCTCGCCCATCGAGGCTCCGCCATATACTACAGCCGTGCGGGGGTATTTGCCCGGCGTGAATGATGCCATCTCGGTGCATGTCTGCATGGCAAGCTCTCGCGTAGGCTCCAGTATTATTGCCTGAACATGGTCGCTGCCGCTCCTGAGCTGCTGCACTATGGGGAGTCCGAATGCAGCGGTCTTTCCTGTACCAGTGCGGGCGCGGGCAATGACGTTGGCATCTCCATTCAACAAACGGGGTATTGCCAGCACCTGTATGGGTGACGGGGTGACGAAGCCCTTGCGCCTTATGGCCTCAAGAGTCATCTCATCCAGCCCAAGGTCGGCGAAGGAGATGCCCCCCTCTCCCTCCTGCTCAGCTTCTTCCTCGTCCTCTGTGCCTGCATCCCGGTCATCAGCCTGGGCAGTGGCTTGGGGAGCCGCAGATTCCTGCATACCTGACTGGGATTCCTGTGTTTCTGTGCTTGATTCCATTGGGACAGCAGATG
>JAFTEK010000373.1 GCA_017453705.1 Treponema sp. | reverse complement strand
TGTGAACGGGTTTATGCTCCCCGCGTTGTTCTCACCGTCCGTTATAAGGACAATGGCTTTCTTGGGTGCCTGTGAATTCTCCAGATGATAGACTGCCGTGGAAAGCCCTGTTCCTATCGCCGTCCCGTCTCCAAGCTCCCCGACAACAAGGCCTTCCATCCTAAGCATAAAGAAATCCCTGTCCATCGTCGGAGGAACCAACAGCACAGCCTCCCGCGCCATGGAGACCAGCCCCAGGGAACAGCCCCCATTCTCAGAGGCAAGGGTGAGGATTGCTTTCTTCGCGGCATCCAGCCGGGAAAGACCGGCTATATCCTTTGCCGCCATAGAAGGGCTGGAGTCCACGACGAATATGACATCCGCGCCCCTGGAAATGTAAACCTTCTCCTGATGCCTTCTGACCGGATTGGCATAGGCCACGACCACAGCGACAAAGGCCAGGATCTCAAGCAATTTGTAAAAGCGGAAAAGCAGGGAGAACACCGTACCCTTCCACTCAAAGGCATCCCCCTGCCAGTCCCCAAGGACAGCCAAAAACGAAAGCCTCTTGAAGACACGTACATAGCGCAGGAAAAAAAGCAGGGGCAAAAGCAGCAGCAGGAAAAAAGCCGTAGGATTCTTAAACTCTACCATAGTCCTTGAATTCCTCCCTCTCCCTCTCGAGCTCCGCTATGTCGCCAAGGCTCAGCTCCACAATACTCTCCTTCTCACCCGGATTGAAAGCCGCCTCATGATCCTGAGCCGGAAGCTTACGGCTGTCAGGAGAGTCCTTGGCATAGCGTATGTAGTCAGTCCTTATAAAGGCGGCCTGGACGGAAAGGACTGCGTTCTCCTGCTCAATATCAAGCATATCACCCGTCGCCTCCGTGATTATCTTGAATATGTCTTTTGATGTGACAGAAAAAAAGCTACAGTTAAAGCGGTAGTTAAGGTATCCTCGCATAACCAGCTGCCAGCCCTGGGCAAAGTCTGAGTCCGCCTCCCAGTCCTTCTTGAGGAGCCCCCTCAACTTTCGCCTGCTTATAAAAGCATTGTAGCTGTAGCCCATTTTCTCCTTAAAAATAATCATCCTCTTGATTGCCGATGAGAAATTCATGGCAAAAATGGCGAGCAGAACCAAAAGGACGATGAGCAGCACGATGATGGACCAGACTATGTAATTTGTTCCGGGAAGCAGAATCGGCGGGGCAACAGGCCTCAGAGTCTCCGTGCCGAGCTTTTTAGCCAGCGAGAGAACTTGCACCGGCTCCAGCGTCACAAGCATCCCGGTGTCAGCATGGCAAAGCCTGGCCATATCAAGGGGAATGAATTCCAGGCTGCCCGTCCTCCAGGGAATAAACCTCAAAACCAGCGTATATGTCGTTCCAACCTGGCTCATACTCAAGGAACTCACAGTGCAGCGTGGTTCCATCTGATTAAAGTAGCCGTCGGATATGTCCAGATACAGGACTCCACCCTCCATTTTGGAAACAGCCCCGGCACGTTGTGCAAGCAGATAAAAATCCACATCGCTGTGAAAGCTGCAGCTCAGCTGAGCCGTGTCCCCGACATATATTTCCTTGGGAATAAGGCTTTGCTTAACGGAAGACGGCACAAGCTCCTGGGCAGCGAGGGGAAAGAATAAGAAAGCCAGAATGATAAGCAAGCCCTTCCTCATGTCCCCTTCCTTGCGCTAAAGAAAGCCTGTAGCTGGGAAAAAGAGTCCTTGTCCGTGCTCATAACCAGCGGAACCCCGCCCCTGGAAAGGCACTCCCTCTTCCACAGGGCCAGACTCTGCTGCCTGTCAGCAAGCCACGCGCTTTTAAAAGACCGCGAGGAAGTAGGCAGATAGCTCCTCCTGCACCCCTCCATGTCAGAGAAAAGCAATGTACCGGCCGACGGAAGAGCCTGGTCAAGGGGGTCGCATATCCGAGCGGCAACAACGTCATTCTTCTGGCAGAGTTGGCCAAAAGAGCGGAAGTAGCCCTGCATCCTAAAGTCGGAGAATATCATGACAAGGGTTCTCTTTTTAAGGAGTTTCATGGCTCCGTTTATCGCGTTCTCCATATAGGAACCGGGGGATGAAGCCTTATATTGCCTGCTGCCATCGGCAGAAAGAGATTCAAATTTTGATAAAAGGAGCATGGCATGATCCTTGCCCTGTTCCGGCGCAAGTGAAAAAACTATCTGAGAATCAAAAACCACGGCCCCGACAGGGGATGCATTGCGCAGGGATGCCAAGGTCAGCAGCTTAGCACAGTCCAGAGCCAGATTCATCCTGGAATGTCCCTTGCTGGAAAAGCGCATTGAAAGAGATGTGTCCAGCACTATGAATACGTCCAGCTCCCGCTCTTCCTCAAAGACCTTAACAAAAGGCTTTCCCATCCTTGCAGTGACATTCCAGTCTATAGCCCTGACATCATCACCCCTGAGGTACTCACGCACACCATCAAAGTCCAGCCCCTGCCCCCTGTACAGGGAACGAAAAGCTCCGCTGCGCATCCCGTCAGCAAGGGAAAGGGCATTCAGCTTCAGGAGGCTGGCCTTCTTGGAAAGGGAACTCTTGTCATCCATAACAATCCAAAAATCCGCCCTATGGCAACGGCATCAGAGAGACTATCTTATCGATGATGTCATCAGAGTTCACCCCGTCAGCAGCGGCCTCGTAATTCAACACAAGGCGGTGGCGCAAAACGGCCTTGCAGACGGACTGAACGTCTTCTGGCAGGACAAAGCCCCTTCCGTTAAAAAGGGCGGCGGCCTTGGCGCAACGAAGCAAGGCTATTCCCGCCCTGGGAGAAGCGCCAAAAGCTATATATCGCTCTATGTCATTCCTGGCGCGATCCCGCTGCTTTTCCCTGCTGGGCCTTGTCGCCAGCACTATTGAAACGATGTAGCCGTAAATCTTGTCATCACAGCTGATTTTCTCCACAGCCTCGCGGCATTTGTTTATTGTCTCCACAGGAAAGACCCTTCTCACGGGGACGTCTATGGCATGTCCGTTGGAGCGGACAATCTTGGCCTCATCTTCCGCACTCGGATAGCCCACGACTATCTTCATTAGAAATCTGTCCAGCTCAGCCTCCGGCAGGCTGTAGGTTCCTTCCTGCTCTATAGGGTTCTCCGTCGCCAGA
>JAFTEK010000372.1 GCA_017453705.1 Treponema sp. | reverse complement strand
TCCGCATTTTATCTAACATAGCGGAAAGATTATATTACAAAACAAGCGTTTAGCAAAGAGGGCAGTTATACTATATAAGGGAAGCACTGTCACCAGATAGAGCTATCGTGTGACACCAGATAGAGCTATCGTGCATCACCAGAATTGGCTATCGTGTGTCACCAGATAGAGCTATCGTGAGTTTCCGCAAGGGAAATCCTGCCTTTGACAATCCCGGCTTTATACATTACGATATTGGCATTTGACAAACTGGCCTCCATTGATTGCAGACCTCCCAGTGACGGAGCATCTGGACGAGATTTGCGAAAGCTTAAAAAACTCCCCCTGCCGCTCACTCGTCCTGACTGCTGAAACAGGCGCGGGCAAGTCCACCGCCGTTCCTGTCGCCCTGCTACGGGCTTTTCCCGGCAAAATTGCCATGCTGGAACCCCGCCGCCTTGCAAGCCTTGCTGTTGCCAGACGAGTGGCGGAAATTCTTGGGGAAGAGCCGGGAAAAACAGTCGGCTACCAAATGCACCTTGAAAGCAGGGTTTCTTCCCAAACCCGCTTCACCGTTATGACACAGGCAATCCTCACAAACATGCTGCTGGAAGACCCCACGCTAGAAGGGGTGTCCGTAGTCGTAATAGACGAATTCCATGAGCGGAACATAAACGCGGATCTGGCACTATGCTTTTTAAAAGAGGCGACAGCCCTCAGGGATGACCTTTTTATAATCGTCATGTCTGCCACCGTCCAGACAGGCAAACTCGCCAGCTACTTGGGAACAGAAAAAAGCCCAGCCCCCGTCATTGATATTCCCGGCCGCCTCTTTCCTGTGCAAACAAGCTATGCACCGGATATTCCAGTCGCCCAGGCTATAGTCCGGGAGCTTGAACATGATAACAAATCCGGCATCCTAGTCTTTTTGCCGGGAATCGCAGACATCCGCAGGACGGAAGCGGAACTAAAGGAAAAACTCGCGGCCAGCGGAACAAACGAAAGCCCTGCCGCCCCGGAAATCTTTATATTGCACAGCAGCATAAGCCTTGACGAGCAGCGTAAAATCCTAAGCCCTCCACTCCCGGATGACAGGCAGCGTGTCATCCTATCCTCAGCGATTGCCGAAACCTCACTGACCATTCCAAATATTTCCACAGTAATAGACTCAGGATTTATGCGAATCAACCGCATGAACATCCGCTCCGGGATGGAGACGCTAGTGACAGAAAGGGAAAGCATCTTTTCCGCAAAACAGAGGGCAGGACGCGCAGGACGGACGGGGCCGGGCAAGTGCGTCCGACTGTGGAGCGAGAGGGAAGTCCTACAAGAAGCGACAGCCCCCGAAATCCTCAGGAGCGATTTAAGCCAGCTAGTCCTGCAATGCGCTGACTGGGGCGTGACGGACAGGAAGGCATTGGACTGGTTTGATGAGCCGGGGGAAAACGCCTGGAACAGTTCACGCAAGCTGCTGGAAGAACTTTGCTGTCTTGATTCCGCCGGGGGGATAACAGACTTGGGACGTGCCTCGCTGGAAATGGGGCTTTCTCCACGCCTTGCCTGTGCCGCAATCGCAGGAGGGGCGGATTGCATCCTGCCTTACAGCGAATACGCAAAGGCTGCCCCCGGCATACAAAAGCGTTTTATACAAGACTGTGAAAGGCGAAGGAACCGTTGTCTCAAGAAATTTCCTTCCATTATGTGCATATTCAAACAAAGCTGGCTTTCCGAAGCCCTGCTCGCGGGCTACCCCGACCGTCTTGCCCGCATATACAATGAGGACGGCTTGTACAAATTCCCATCAGGCAGGCTCGCATCGCTTCCACGCGAAGACAGGGAGAAGTCCTCAAGCTTTCCAGAGTGGATCCTTGCCCCCGATGTTGACGCAGGAGAAAAACAGGGACGGATTTACAGCTGGAAGGAAATCAGCCCGGAATGTGCAAAGGGCTTTCTTGCCGGTAAAACTCACGAAGAAACCAGCTGTTCGTTTGTCAGCGATGACAAATCCAAAATCCGCAAGGTCAAATGCACCTGCTACGGCAAGATAGAGCTGTCGCGCATCATACTACAGGCAAGCCCTGACGACTATGGCGCGGCCTTATGCACCCTTGTGCAAAAGCAGGGAATCACGGCCTTACCCCTCTCAGACGCGGCAAAGTCTTTTATCCTGAGAGCCAAGTTCTACCGGCAGCAAAGCTGTGGCAAAGGCAAAGAAGGGGAACAAGACATACTGGACGGTCTTAGGAACAACTGCTCAGAGTGGCTGCTGCCATTTATAACGGGAAACAGCCTTTCGAGCGAAGCCATACTCAATGCCTTGCGCTATGCACTGGACGGCCAGACTGTGGATAGAGAGGTTCCTGACAGAATCAGTCTTACAAACGGAAAGAGCTTTGCTGTCAAATACGAGGAAGTCGCCGCAAATGGGGATGTCAGCAGGAGCATCCGCCCCGTAATAGAGGTGATTATCCAGAGGCTCTTTGGCTGCTTCCAAAGCCCGCGTATAATGGGGGTTCCCGTCCTGCTGCGTCTGCTCTCGCCCGCCCGCCGTCCGCTGCAAGTCACGGACGACCTGGAGGGTTTTTGGTCCGGCAGCTGGAAGGAAATCTGCAAGGAAATGAAGGGACGTTACCCCAAGCACAACTGGGATTACACCGTATCAGAGTGACAGTTCCAAAAGCGACCGATGCACCAGTTGCAAAACTCGGTTACTTTTGAAACAGGCTCCAGAGCCTTGACACTCAGCACAACTTGCCCTATTATGTTTCTAGTAAAAGTAGCAAAGAGGCAATCTATGGCATATTCTACAGAAGGTTTTTTTGATATATACGGAGGCAAGTACGTCGCGGAAGTCCTGCGCCGGCCGCTTGACGAGCTGGAGCAAGCTTTCACCCGCTACATGGCGGACAAGGACTTTATTGAGGAACTGGACACCATAAGGCGGGACTACATCGGCCGCCCCACCCCCCTCTACTACGCCCCGACGGCAACCCGGCTGCTGGGCGGAGGGCAGATATACATCAAGCTGGAAGGGCTTGCCAACACCGGAGCGCACAAGATAAACAACGCCATAGGACAGTGCCTTTTGGCCAAGAAGATGGGCAAGAAGCGCATCATCGCCGAGACAGGGGCGGGTCAGCACGGACTTGCCACAGCCGCCGCCTGCGCCAAGCTGGGGCTTGACTGCACGGTCTACATGGGCGAGGTGGACGTAAGAAGGCAGCAGCCCAACGTCGCCGCGATGGAGCTGTACGGGGCTAAAGTCCACCCGGTAACATCAGGCAGCCGAACGCTCAAGGACGCGGTGAACGAGGCAATGCGAGACTGGGCGGCAAACCCTGACACAACCCACTACGTGCTCGGCAGTGCGCTAGGCCCCGCCCCGTTCCCGGACATAGTGCGGGAATTCCAAAGCTCCATCGGCAAAGAAGTAAAGGCGGAATGTGAGCAGCGGGGAATCAAGATAGGCGCGATGGTAGCCTGCTGCGGCGGCGGCTCAAATTCAATCGGATTCTTCAGCCCCTTCATCGATGAGAAGTCACCCCGCCTTATCGCGGCGGAAGCGGGCGGTGTGGGGCCGGGAGTCGGCGAGAACGCCAGCCGCATGACCGGCAACGCCAGCCGGGAAGGCATCATGCAGGGTTACAAGAGCCGCTTCCTCCTAGACGAGGACGGACAGGCACTGCCCACGCGGAGCATAAGCGCGGGGCTGGACTACTGCGGTATAGGCCCCCAGCTGGCCGCGCTCGGCATGAGCGGCCGGATTGAATTCACCGCCGTGCTGGACAAGGACGCGCTTGAGGCCGTCAGCTTCTTCGCCAAGAACGAGGGCATCTTGTTCGCCTTGGAGAGCGCACACGCAGGAGCTGCCGCCATGAAAATAGCGAAGGAGATTCCTTCCGACCAGGCGGTCGTCATAAACATGAGCGGACGCGGCGACAAGGACGTGTTCATCACAAGCCCCGTCTTCCGCCCCAAAGAATGGAAGGAGTTCCTCAAGTCAGAGATAGAGCGGCTCGAGGCGAACGAGGACGTGCACGAGGCATAGGCACAGACCGCATCAAGCTAAGGAAGCCAGCCAGTTTAAGGAGAATTTGAAATGGAAAAGATAAAGCTTATGAGCCACCTGGTGGCAGGATACCCTACGGACGAGCTTGCATTCACAGCTGCCAGTGCAATGGTGGAAGGCGGCGCGGATATCCTTGAGGTACAGCTGCCCTTCTCAGACCCCAGCGCGGACGGCCCCGCCATACAGGGGGCATGCACGGAAGTCCTTGCCCGCCAGTACAGGACGGCGGACGGTCTTGCCTTCATATCACGCCTGCACAAGGCTTTCCCGGACACGCTGATTTACATAATGAGCTACGGCTCGCTGATATACACTCCGGGAGTCGCTGCCTTCTGCAAAAAGGCGGCACAGGCGGGGGTCAAGGGAATGATTATCCCAGACCTGCCGTTCGACCATGACGAGGGGCTTACCGCAGCCTGCAAGGACAACGGCATGGAAAACATCCCTGTCGCCGCCCCCAGCATGGCCGAGGACAGGCTGGACAAGCTTGCCCATGCGGGCTTTGCCCACATCTACGCCGCGCTCAGGACTGGCATAACAGGTACTTCCACGACAATAGACGAGGCAACCGTAAAGTTTTTGGGCAAGGTCAGCGCGGGCGGCAGCATGGTCTACGGAGGATTCGGCATCCAGGACGGCAGCCAGGCCAGGACGCTCGCCCCATCGGTGGAAGCCATCGTTGCCGGGAGCGTCTTTGTCCGCCTGATAAGCGCGAACAAGGACGACAAGGAAGCCCTCTACAGCGCGGTGAAAGCCAAGGCACTTGAGCTGACCGGGCAGTAAAAGCCACTGGGTCTTACCCGCCCGG
>JAFTEK010000371.1 GCA_017453705.1 Treponema sp. | reverse complement strand
CTCGTAATGTGTGTGACAGACATCTCGTAATGTGTGTGACAGACATCTCGTAATGTGTGTGTCAGACATCTCGTAATGTGTGTGTCAGGAAGCTTGTCTACACTGTTACTTCCATAGGTAGGGCTTGCCCCAGGACATGGAGCCGTTCGTCAGTTGATTGGTTCCTGTGTCGCAGGTCTGGGGCATTCTGTTGTATGAGATTTAGTCAAACAAACCTGGGAACACGTCGGCCATGCCGTAGAGCCTGCCCTTTTGCAGTGACCCATCAGCCAGCATCGCGGCAAGGCGTTCCAGCGAGTGAACCGCTCCGCTGGCAAAACCCTGTCTGCTGCGGGCAGTGTGGGTAAGCTCTATTGTGTCCGCCGGGCAGTCAAAGAATACTGTGTGAGTTCCCGGTACCGAGCCACAGCGGGTGGAAGACACGTGCAGCTGGTTTGCCTTGGGTTTTTCGTGGAAGGCATCTATGACCATCTCGGTCTTATTCTTGTTCCCGGCCATGACCCGGCGTGCTATCTCAAGGGCTGTTCCTGAGGGGGAGTCCGCCTTCTGGTTGTGGTGCATTTCCCAGACAGCCATATCGTACTCACAGAAGTTGCTGACCAAACTGGCTGCTTCCTGCACTATTTTATAGAAGAGATTTACTCCGATAGAAAAGTTCGCGCTCCTCATAAGAGTTCCGCCGGTCTTTGCGGCCAGCTCTGCGACTTGGGCTTCCTTGTCCGTCCAGCCGGTAGTGCCCACGACGAGGGGCAGCCCAGTTGGGAGCAGGGCCTGTATGTTGCCCATGACGGCCGTGGGATGGGAGAACTCTATGATTCCCTCCGCCCCGCTGTCCTTGACTGCGCTTGCGATGGCTTTTCCGTCACCGGCGGCGACCTTCACTTTTGCATCGCAGGCTATGACATCAATCGTGGTGACGACTTGGTGTCCCAGTGATATGGCAGTCTGCTCCAGCATGTGCCCCATTTTTCCGTATCCAACCAGTGCAATTTTCATATATAACTCCTGTCTGTTTTAGAAAATAAAGGGCGACCCCTTAAGGCCGCCCTGTGAAATGAATGAGCGTGTTTCAAAAGCCTAGGCAGCGTGTAGCCGTGGACTCTTTGAAACTGCCCCGAATCAATATCCGTCGCTCATGGCGCGGTTTGCATCCCTCTGGCAGAGCTCCTGATAGGTCAAGCTCATCTTCTTGAGCTTGTCCTTGAGTTCCTGCGGGTATGGCATGTAACGCCAGAAGATTCCGCGGACTTCCTTGGGCAGCTTCTGCTGTCCAAGGGCTTCTTTTGTAATCCAGAGTATGTAGTCAGCGATGAAGAACTGCTTGAGGTCTCCCTTGAGCTTTTGTCCGTCTATCCACTGGTAGTACATACCGGTCAGTCCGTCTGACATCCAGTCAAACGAAGCCTTTTCCTTGGCTACCTGCCAGCGCAGGTCAGCGACTGCCGTAAGGCAGGCAATCTTGAGGTTCCTGGGGTACATCGGGATACAGATGCGGCCACGGCTGGTTATGCGGTTGTAGCGGTCAAAGGGCTCCCAGCAGAATCCTGAGTCTCCGTAAGTCGGAACGAGCAGGGTGTAGGGGACGATGCGGTTGGGCATGTTCCTGTGGATGCGGACAAAGCAACCTGGGTCAATGGACTCTATCCACGCAAGCTCCTTGATGACATTCTCGCGGAACCCGGTGCCCTGTGGCAGACAATGGAAGAATTCCCTGGTAAAGACCGGGAACTGGTTTCCCTGTCGTCCGCAGGTCATCTTGGCCATCTGCCTCATTGTTGTCATCTCGCCCAGGATGGTCTCCTGATCTACGGCTGCGCTGTCTTTTTCGGATTCCGCAGGTGCATTGGCTGCCATGTTGTCGTTAATCCTGTTTATGTCAGACAGTGCGCTCTTTATTTCTTCGATTCCCTTCTCTATCTCTTTGTCCAGCCTCTGCAGGTCTTTCAGAAGGTTTGCAATCTCGGAGCAGGTCTTCTTCTGGAGATCCGTGTAAGGATACTTGTGCTTTTCCAGGCCTTCGAGGGAATACTGGTTGTGCTCCATGAGCATTTTAACCTTGTCCTGTAGTTCTTCTTCCAGACGGTCTCGCTGGGCTTCCTTCATGGAAACAAGGCTGTCCGCGCTCTGAACCTTTCCGCTCGCCTTGCCTATCGCTGCCTGGGCTTTGGCTTGCTGGGCACCGGGGGTGTTTGCGCCTCCCTTGACGGGGATTTCGTCCGTCGTGGAAGGTTTCATTTTGCCTATCGCCACCTCACGGATCCACTCGTCCATGTACAGGATAGGCTCTCCCGTGTAGTTGTCCAGTATCGCCTTGCCAAAGAACTCTTTCTGCTCAGGGCTGAACAGTGACGGCAGGACAACGCCATAGCGCATTGCCAGCCTCTTGCAGAGCGGCAGGCGGGTGTTGACCATTTTGGGCGCGAGGGTTCGCAGGAAGTTCCAGTAGACTGAAACAATCTGCTGCCTGTAAACCGTGCGGTCTTTTTTGTCGGTGCAGTTAAGGTATTTGACGAGTATGGCATGGAGCCTCTGTGCGCTCTCACCCTCACCTCCGAGTGAGGTCTTGTAGTAAGCGGGGTCGTCAAACACCGGATTTGGCTTGTCATCAAAAAATTTTTCTATGCGGGCAAATGACCTGACGGACAGGTCAACATCGGCAACGTTTCCCGCTCCTATGGGAGCCTTTTGAACCCCGGACGGGCCGGCCTTTCCTTGGGAACCAGAGGACGAAGCAGGGCTTTCATCTCTATCTTCAAACTCCGCCGCAGCCGCGAAATCTTCCTGGACAGCAGGATCATCCTCCAAATCTGAAATCAGAGCGTCGATATCCCCGGTGAAACCTTCCTTTTCTTCCATCAAAAACTCCAAGTTGAATATATAGGCATATATAGGCGATTCCCCAAAAATCCCTTCCGGCTGTTTTTAGGGAGAGCCTGTAGAGCCAGTTGCAAAAGTCGGTTGCTTTTGAAACTGCCTTTGTAGTACCGCTCATTATATCATGCACTGGCAGAACAATCAAGAAAAAATAAAATTTGACAGTTCAAGTTCTCTGTGTTACCATAGGTAAAAGTTACTATATTACTAAAATTACTAAAACGTTTTCGCTAAAAATACGTGGAGGTACTGATGGCTCAATTCTTTAGGGACACTTGGAAGCACAGGGCATATCTTGTTATGGCTCTGCCCGCCGTGTTGGTTCTGCTTTTCTTCAATTATATTCCAATGGCGGGGCTTGTTCTTGCCTTCAAGAAGTTTGACTACACAAAAGGAATCTGGGGCAGCCCCTTTGTAGGGCTTGAGAACTTCAAGTTCCTCTTCCAGTCCAGGGGTGACTTTACCCGCATCACCCGCAACACCCTGATGTATTATGCGATATTCACGGCTCTTGGCACATTCTTGAACATTGTCCTTGCCATTGCGATTGACCAGTATGTATTCAAGCGGGCGGGCAAGTTCATGCAGACCATTATGATAATCCCGGTGTTTGTCTCGTATGCCGCAGTCCAGTTTATCGTCATGGCCTACATCAGCTCCGGCACTGGAATCATCAACAACTTGATGGGAGGCAAAGTTCCCTTCTATCGCACCCCGCAGTATTGGCCGTATATTCTGACTATAGTAAAGATGTGGAACTCAGTCGGTTACGGCTCAGTCCTGTATATGTCCGTCTTGGCGGGTGTTGACCAGTCCCTATACGAGGCGGCCAAGATTGATGGAGCCAACAAGTGGCAGCAGATAAGGTATATTACCCTGCCCGCACTTATTCCTATGACGACGGTTATGCTCTTGCTCTCTGTCGGAAACATCATGAGGTCTGACACTGGACTTTTCTATCAGGTAACGCGAAACACCGGAATTTTGTACGACTCGACGCAGGTAATTGACTCCTACGTTCTTAATGCGATTATGAAGAACTCGAACTTTGGTTTTACTGCCGCGACGACATTCTTCCAGTCCGTGGTTGGTCTTTTGCTCTTGCTTTTTGCCAATGGGGTGGTAAAGAAGATTAACCCTGATGACGCACTCTTTTAATTGATGGAGGAAGAAAATGTCTAAGACTAACTGGAAAAGGGATGTAAGCTATGCCGGGCAGACTATTCTGGGCTTCTGCCTCCTTCTATATACTGCTTTCTGTGCCCTGCCTATTTTACTCGTGATAATATCCGCCTTTACTGCGGAAAAGGTGATAACGACTTCGGGATTTACATATTTCCCCTCGGAGTGGTCCCTGTCGGGAATGAATGCAGTTCTCCGTTTTGGCGAGCAGCTGAGGGTTTCCTATGCAGTGACGATTTTTGTCACTGTGGCGGGAACTTTCTTTGGCCTGTTGGTTATGAGTATGTTTGCCTACTCGCTTAGCCGCAGGGAATTCCCTTTGCGGAAATTCTTTTCTGTGTACCTGCTCATCCCCATGCTATTCTCAGGTGGTCAGTTGTCCAACTACATGGTGTTCACATCGACCTATCATCTGAAAGATAATCTGCTCCTTCTTATTCTTCCCATTTGCGTGACGACGATGAACGTCATCATCCTGCGCACCTTCATCGCCAACTCCATTCCCGAAGAGCTTATGGACGCAGCGAGGATAGATGGGGCGGGCGAGTACCGTACCTTCTTCCAGATAACCCTGCCTCTGATGAAGCCGTCCCTTGCTGCTGTAGGCTTTATGATGGCGACCGGCTACTGGAATGACTGGCAGAATGCCTACCTGTACATAGAGACCAATGCCAGGAAACCCCTCCAGCTTCTTTTGATAAACATACAGAAGTCCATAGAGATGATGCTTAACAACAAGAACATCCCTTCTGCCGTCCTTCAGGCGATGGGCGGAACAATCCCCCAGTATTCGGCTACGATGGCAACGGTTATCGTCGTTATTGGCCCTGTTATCATCGCTTACCCCTTCTTCCAGAAGTATTTCATCAAGGGGCTTACTGTCGGCTCTGTCAAGGGCTGATTTATTGTTGCGGTATCCGCCCAGAACTTATGTTGTGGGACCTCGAAAAACTTCAGCTTTGCCTTGGCAACGCCGTGGCTCCGCTGGCGTTTCCGAGGTGGCTCGGAAAGTGTGTGATACTGCGGCTATTGTTTCCGTAACTTATTTGGTATGGCGTCTGTGTAAGCGGCCTTTTGGGTGCAATTACTACAACGTTGTATTAAAATTTATAGTTAATTGTATGATATAGGAGGAATTATCATATGAAGAAATTGTTTGCGACCAAGGCACTCGCACTTTCTGCAGCTGCCCTTCTTGCTTTTTCGCTTACCTCTTGTGGCGGAAAAACTGAGTCCCCTAGCTCAAGCTCATCGTCTGGCTCTTCTAATGCCAGCGGCAAGAGAACCATCAAGGTTTACAGGGCTACCTACAACACGGGTGCTGTTGACGAGAAAGAGGTCAAGGCCGTTGAGGATGCAATCAATGCCCGCCTGGGCGAGCTTGGAGCCGGATATGTCGTGTCCATCCGCGACATCATGAACGGAGAGTATGGTGACAAGGCCAACATGGCTCTGGCCGGAGGTGAGGTGGACCTCTTGTGGACGGCTAACTGGTGGTCCACGATTGGAACAAACGACCTGCATAAGGGCAATGCCGCCTACGACCTGACCAACTTGCTCCCTGGGACTAGGCTTTGGGATTCCATGCCGTCATGGTATTGGGAGGCTGCCCGCTATGACGGAAAGGATTTGTTCGTCCCCGTCTACAAGGAAGGAGCCGAGGGCTACATGATAAAGGTTCTCCTCTCTACGGCTGACGCGATTGGCGGCGTGGACATGAAGAAGATAGAGAACACCCCTGGGACAACCTATGACAAGCTCAAGGCTCTGGAGCCTTACATGGCCAAGGCCGTCGGCAAGGTCAAGTACCCATTCGTCTTCGCTGGAACCGCTATGTTCTACCGCTTCTATCTGGATAGG
This sequence comes from Treponema sp., assembly GCA_017453705.1. Taxonomy (GTDB): domain Bacteria; phylum Spirochaetota; class Spirochaetia; order Treponematales; family Treponemataceae; genus Treponema_D. Next base: position 5,181 of record JAFTEK010000371.1, on the reverse strand, counting down.
TTTGACTGCATTGACAACGGTCTGCTTTCCCTGATTGGCGTTGACCAGAAGACCAACGAGATGATTAACACAATCCAGACCCCTGAGTTTGAGCAGTACTGCACGATGATGGCTGAGTGGGGCGAGAAGGGCTACATCAATGTTGATGATGAGATTGGCGGAATCGCCAACACCCAGACCTGCCTTACACAGGACTGGCTTTTCAACTGGTGGACTGCGATTCCGAACAACAAGGAGTCCGAGGGACGCGATGGAAACCAGCCTGAGGACTTTGCCCAGGTCACCAAGAACTGGGGGCGCTCAACGACCACTCTTGGTTCCTGCTTTGCCGTTTCTGCGCGCTGCTCCGAGCAGACCGCCAAGGACTGTGTGGACTTCTTGGGATACCTCTATACGGACAACAAGATTGCCAACCTGTACACCTACGGAATCGAGGGCAAGGATTACGTTATGACCAACGGACTTGTTGACAGGACCAGCGGAACCGCAACCTACAACCACAGCCCCTGGGAGTCAACTTCAGTCAAGGCTGTAACCCTTGAGGTCAATGAGCCTTCAAACAAGGTTCAGCTGTACGATGATTTCAACAACAACGCCTCTGGAACTGTTGCTTCTGGCTTCCGTTTTGACCACTCCAAGGTTGATGCCGCTTACACCTCTTGTGTTAACCTCTTTGAGGAGTACGGAAAGTCACTGGAGCTTGGTGCCTTTGGCAGCAAGAACGTCAAGTCCAAGATTGCCGAGTTCCAGAAAAAGCTTGACGATGCCGGATACCAGGATGTCCTTGCTGAGGCCCAGAGCCAGTACAACGCTTGGAAGGCTTCTAACTAAGGCATAGGATTTAGTTCTTTATGACTGCTGCCGGGGGATTTGACCCCGGCAGTTTTTTTGTCAGAATCGAAAATAAATTCACTCGGAATCCAAAAAGGGGTTCAGGGAATCCCAAAAAAACGCGCAAAGCGCAATTTTTCATGATTCCCTTTATAAAAACGCCTTTATGTGATATACTCTCGCAAGTTTTTGTGGGGAGATATGATGGAAAGACCTAAAATCTGCATGACGCTTACGGGCAGTACTTTGAGCGAGAATCTTGCCCTTCTGGAAAAGTACAGGCCTTACATAGACATGGTTGAACTGAGGGCGGATTTTTTGACCGATGACGAGAGGCTCCTGACCCGCCGTTTCCCCGCCCTTGCAGGAATGCCCTGCTTGCTTACCATAAGGCGTTTGGTTGATGGCGGTCAGTATATGGAAGGGGAGGGGGCAAGGACTGTCATGTTTGCCCGCGCGCTTTCCTTTGCGGACTCCGACAAGTCCAAGAATTTTGCATACGTGGACTTTGAGGAGGATTTCCATGTCCCCAGCTTGCAGGATGCCGCCCTTGCCTTTGGAACAAGGATTGTCCGCAGCGTCCACGATATGAAGAACCCTATAAAGCACCTTGCGCAGAGGCTTGACAGCCTCAGGACATCAGGCTTTGAGATTCCAAAGATTGCCTTTATGCCACATTCCCTTGCGGATGTAAAGGATTTGTTCAATGAGGCGGCAAGGCTTAAGGACTACAATCACATACTTATAGCGATGGGGGATTTGGGGCTGCCGTCCCGTCTGCTCGCGGCCAAGCTCAAGAATTACCTCACGTTCGTCTCTCCGGCAGAGAAAAGGGATGGGATAGCCAACCTGGGGCAGATAGACCCGGAGACCCTTAACAATGTATATCACTTTAAGACCGTGAACGAGAACACAAAGGTCTTTGGCATAACCGGCTGGCCTCTGGTCGCGACTTCCAGTCCCCAGTTGCATAACTCTGGTTATGAAGGGCACAACATCAACGCCATTTATATACCGATAAGGGCTCCTGTCGTGAAAGAGGCCGTGGATTTTGCGGATTCACTTGGGGTAAGGGGGCTTTCGGTGACGGTATGCCACAAGGAGAAGGTTCTTGAGTGTGCCAAGGAGCTTGATGAGAAGGTCAGGCAGATTGGTTCTAGCAACACCCTTGTGAGGGAAGGCGGGGGGTGGAAGGCGTACAACACCGATGGTACAGGCTTTACGACGGCCTTGCTTAATTTTACAGGAACAAAGGATTTGCGTGGCTGGAAGGTTTCTATAATAGGTGCTGGAGGGGCGGCCAAGGCGATAGCTTGGGCGGTGAAATCCCTAAAGGCAAAGGCCTGCGTGTTCAACAGAACACTTTCCAAGGCTGTAGCTCTGGCTGAAAAATACGGCTTTGAGTGCGAGATGCTGCCCAGGGAGCCTTCGGAGTCCACCACCCGGACTCTGCGCAAGTACAGCGACCTGATAATCCAGACGACCTCAGTGGGGATGGATGCTGCCCCGCCTTCCACGGCGGACACGGATCCCCTGTGGTTTTATGACTTTACCGGAAAAGAGATGCTGTTTGACATAATCTATGTACCATCGGAGACCCCGATAATGAAGCGCGCTGCGGCTGTGGGCTGCAAGGTTTGCAACGGCTACGATATGCTGCGTTTCCAGGGCTACGAGCAGTTTGAGCTGTTCACCGGGGAGAAATACTGAGCCTGTTAAGAGCCGGTCTGGGCTACAGTATCTTGTAACTGGCTCCGTCCCTGCCTTCAAATATCTTGACAGCACAGGGTTCTTCCGTAACGCTGTCGCAAAACTTCGCAAGGTTTGCGGCGGCGGGGGAGAGCAGGTCATCGGGGTTGTAGCTGAGCTCAACCTGGCACTCCTCTCCCTCTTGGATGACACGGGACATGGCTCCGTTCAGCCGGATTAAGTCTTCTGCCGCTGGCCAAAGGTGCCCCTTGTGCTTTTCCTCGAATTTCTCCTTGAAGAATGTCAACTGCATTTTTTCCAGTTCCTTGTGCGCGGCTTCCTCTGGAACAAAGTCCGTATATATAGAACAATTGTTGCACTGCTGCCACTCGTCAGCGTCAGCGAAGAGGGTGGACGGGCTGATTTTGAGGGCGGATACCAGCTGGTTGAACCAAGGGACGGCTCTTCCCGCTGTGTAAAATGTCCTGCATGCAAACGCTATTGACCGTGAGAAGTCCAGGTCTTTTGATGAGTAAGTTCCTGTAGGCCTGGCTCCGGTATCAGGGCTGCCAGAGGCATCAATAGTGCCTATGACCGCCTGCTCGAACTGGGGGAAGTCTATGTGGTTTGGGAAGAGGCTTGTCGCGAAGTCCAGCCTGTCACGGAATGCCTTGAAGCTGTCCCCTTTTTGTATGCCCCAGCCCATGCGGAAACCGAATACCAGTCCCGCATGATTCAAGATGTCAGCTTTGTTCTTGTAGAGCTTCCTGTTGAGCGTCAGGCTGCCGTTTTTCAGTTCTCCCTCAAGGGGAATCTCGATGGAAACGTAAAGTTCCGCAAGTTTATCCACCAATTCCCTGTCTATGAGTTTGGCTTGGATTGGCAAGGACAGAAAGAGATTTTGGCATGTCTCGCCAACAAGCTCTATCAGCGAGAGCAGGGCTTTCCTGTCCGATGCAATCTTCTGGTCGTGGACATAGAATTCCGTGACTCCTGACTCATACAGGCGGGGCAGGCTTTCCATAAGCTCTCCGCCGGAAACTTCAATTTCGCTCTGCTTGCTGTTCATCTTCATAATCGAAGAAAATTATACATGGAAACTGTGGCCTTGGCTATGGTCAGACGTTATGTTTATCAGGTGTTGGAGCGGGGAGGATAGGGTGATGAGGCAGGCTGGTACGTGGTAAAAAAAAATTGATTTTTTTTATTTTTTGTGCTAAAGTTTTTGTAAGTTGAATACGATGATAAATATGAATCTTTATGGTTGCTCAACTTCCTAGAAGACAACAGCCAGAAGCATTCATTGTAAAGGATTGCAGATGTAGCCTTGTAATGCAGATGCAATCTTTTACAAACAGGCAGAAAGGATTTTGCCTGCACACAATTTCCACGGAGGAAAACTATGGTCATCAACCACAACATGTCAGCAATGTTCGCCAATCGTTCTTTGGGAATCAGCAATGGTCACCTTCAGAAGGATATGGAGAAGCTCTCTTCAGGTGAGAAAATCAACCGCGCTGGTGACGATGCTTCTGGACTCGCAGTCTCTGAGAAGATGCGTGCTCAGATTCGCGGTCTGAACCAGGCTTCCAAGAACGCTGCCAATGGCATCAGCTTCATTCAGACAACCGAGGGTTATCTGAATGAGACCACTGATATCATTCAGCGTCTCCGCGAGCTGGCCATTACTTCCAGCAACGGAATCTACACGGACGAGGATCGCACCTACATCCAGGTTGAGGTCAGCTCTTTGATCGCTGAGGTAGACCGCATCGCTTCTTGTGCACAGTTCAATGGCTTGAACATGCTCACCGGACGCTATGCTCGCCCGACGGGAGAGAACACTCCCACTGCTTCTATGTGGCTCCACATTGGTGCAAACATGGATCAGAGGACACAGGTTTACATCGGCACCATGACTGCTGCCGCTCTTGGAATCCGCAACGTCGGAACCGAAGAGATTATGACATTGCAGACCCCGGACGATGCCAACCGCGCAATCGGTACGCTTGATGAGTCTCTCAAGAAGATCAACAAGCAGCGCGCCGACCTTGGTGCTTACCAGAACCGCCTTGAGAAGACCGTTGAGGGCTTGGATGTTGCAGCTGAGAATACTCAGGCTTCAGAGTCCAGGATCCGCGACACTGACATGGCTTACCAGATGGTCGAGTTCACCAAGAACCAGATTCTCACTCAGTCAGGAACGGCTATGTTGTCCCAGGCCAATGCCCAGTCTCAGACTGTCTTGTCTTTGTTGAGATAGTATGGTATAATATAAGTGGCGGGAACAGGGTTTCACGAGCAAGGAATCCTGTCCTGCCGCTTATTGCGCGGCTTAGCTTTGTTTCTGGCGGTATTCCTGCCTAAAAACTAATCCGTTCATGCAAAAGCAATCAGTTCCGCTTTAGACGGAATATTGTTCTTTGACAAAACCCTTTCATGGGTTTGTAACAGTATAGACTGTTGCTATGCGACTCTTACCAAGCATAGTAACAATTCCTGCTGTAATGGGTCTAAACGGCGGCCAGGGGCGCAATAACTGGCTGTCCGCCCGTACAAACCAGGCGTGAGGCATGATGCCTTATGTATCGCACATGGAGGATAAGTTATGGTAATCAATCACAACATGAGTGCCATGTTCGCTAACAGGACATTGGGACT
>JAFTEK010000370.1 GCA_017453705.1 Treponema sp. | reverse complement strand
GAGCAGGGGCACAACTTCATAAAGCTGGACGAGGACTGCCTTAAGAACATAGTCACCAAGAACAAGAGCCTTTCCAAGGAAGAAATTGACAACCTTCTTATCTCTCTGATTATCCTCAAGTACACCCAGTCCAACTCAGTCTGCTACGTCAAGGACGGCCAGGCCGTCGGCATAGGAGCGGGTCAGCAGAGCAGGATTCACTGCACCCGGCTGGCAGGAGACAAAGCTGACAAGTGGTGGCTGCGCCAGTCTCCCAAGGTTCTTGGTCTTCCGTTCTTGGACGGCATAAAGAGGCCGGACAGGGACAATACAATAGACGTGTACACTGGTGACGACGCTGATGATGTGCTTCGCGATGGAGAGTGGCAGAAGTTCTTCAAGGTCAGGCCGGAGCCTTTCACCCGCGAGGAGAGGCTGGACTGGATAAGGCGGAACAAGGATGTCGCCGTGGGTAGCGATGCGTTCTTCCCGTTCGGGGACAACATAGAGCGCGCCCACAGGAGCGGTGCCAGGGTTGTCGCCCAGCCGGGCGGTTCTATAAGGGACGATGACGTGATTGCCGCCTGTGACAAGTACGGAATCACCATGGCTTTCACAGGAATCAGGTTGTTCCATCACTAGGACATCTCTAAAAACTGGGCAAGCCCCGTTTTTAGAGATTGCCTTCGAGTCTTAAGTTGCATATAATATCGCGACTTAAGATATCGCAGGCTGTTTCATGATTGAATCAACAATAGCAATAAACAACAGCAATATATGTACAAGTATATTTTCTTTGACTTTGACGGCACTCTCTTTGACACTTCGGAGGGCGTGTTCAAGTCCTTTGACCATGTGGCGGAGCATTATGGCATCCGGCTTGAGGACAAGTCTGTCTACAACACGATGATAGGCCCGCCCCTGCGCGAGAGCTTTACCCGCGTGTTCCATTTTACGGAGCAAGAGCTTGTGCCTGCTATGGCCGTCTACCGGGAGTATTACCAGAAGCAGGGGATGTTTGAGCTTAGGGCCTATGATGGAATCGTTGACTGCATAAAGACCCTGCGCAAGGCCGGCAGGAAGATCTATGTCGCCACAAGCAAGCCGGAAGTCTACGCCCGGCAGATACTTGAGCGCAAGGGAATGCTGGATTTGTTTGACTTTGTTGGTGGCAGCGACCTTGCGGAGAAAGACCGCGTGAACAAGGTGGACATCATCAACTACGTGCTTGCAACCGAAGCTCTTGCGGACAGCAAGGCGGAGTGCGTCATGGTGGGGGACACACACTTTGATATGGAGGGGGCTGCCAAGGCCGGGCTGGACACGATAGGCGTTCTGTATGGTTTTGGGACTCGTGAGAGCCTTGAGGCTTCCGGGGCCAAGTTCATCGTGCGGACGGCTGCCGATGTTGCGACTGCCATACTGGGTCAGGCGTAATGCTCTTATTTGCCTTGCAGTAGTTTTTCTATCCGGTCGAGCCTTGTTTCAAGGCCGGCCATCCTGTTCTGGAGTATATCCTGCATTATAAGGACAATGGCGTTGACTTCTTCATAGTTGATGTCGTTCCTGCTGCCTCCGAAAAGCATTGCGGGTGAAACGCCCAGTTCCTTGGAGATTCTTCCGATAAGGCTTGCGGAAGCGAACTGGATGCCCGTCTCCACGATGGACAGGTGCTTTTGGGAAATCTTGAGCCTCTCGGAAAGCTGCTCCTGGGTCAGACCCGCTTCCTTCCTGTATTTCTGGACGTTCTTCCCGAACAAAGCCGGGATGTAGTCTGCCTGTGCCTTTTCTTCCATAATAGACCAATTATCTACGTTAGTTTTGTTATAACAAACTTGCCTTTTAGTAATCTGTTATGTCTTGTTTGGTAATAATTGCCCCCTTTTTACCGCGGCCTTTGAT
>JAFTEK010000369.1 GCA_017453705.1 Treponema sp. | reverse complement strand
AGTCCCAATGTGCCCGTCCGACCTCTCAGTCCGGGTACCCGTCGTCGCCTAGGTGGGCCCTTGCCCCGCCTACTAGCTGATGGGACGCGGGCCGCTCCCCCGCCGCTGCCGTGGCAGCTTTCCTCGCGCAGCGCCACGCTGCGCGAGCTCACCCCGTATCACCCGGCATTTCTGCCGGCTGTCCCGGTGCGGGGGGCACGTCGCCCACGCGTTACTCACCAGTCCGCCGCTCTCATCAGGTGCAAGCACCTGAGTCCCGCCCGACTTGCATGCTTAAGACGCGCCGCCGGCGTTCGTTCTGAGCCAGGATCAAACTCTCCATGATTATCCTTTGGGGCACGAGGCCCCGAAGATTCACTTTGGTAAGAACCCCGCTCCATCATCATTATCTTTCTTATGGAATCAGGTCTGCCCCGCGACATGCGGTGCCTGTGGCCGTCCTCTTCCTTCCTTCCCTGTGCCTGTCAAAAAGCTGGACACCCTGTGCACGGAACGTGCACACAGCGTGAGAGTGATATTAGCACTCACACATATTTATGTCAAGTGCAAGAACCAGTTTTTTTGAAAATTTTCTTTTTATTTCCCAAGGAAACCTCTAAAACGGGGCTTGTCCAGTTTTTAGAGATGCCTCCCAAGATTCTAAATTTTACTAGCCACAAGCCTTATTTGCCTGTATAATAAAGACATCTTTGAAAAAACCGGCTTTTGCCGAAACTTTGTATAGAAATGTCCAGTGTACATGGAACAGTGTATATTGAACAGTGTATATGGAACGGAGACAGACGATGACACTAAAAAACATAATTTCAAGCTGTGCGGCGGCGGCACTCGCGTTAACCATGACATCATGCACCGGAAATGGCGGCTCAGCTGACTCCGCTGGAAGCACATATATACAGGGGGGGGGGACTAGCACCACCCCATCTACAAGCAGAGTAGAGAATATGCTGGCAATGTTTAACTCCGGCAATCTGGAAGGGATGATAAGCCTTGTTGCTGGCGAAAACAGCTCGCAAACAGAGGTTTCCACCATGAAAGCCAGCGACATAGGGCTGCCGGCCGGCGGCATGGCGATACTGACTATAATGGGCGATGCCCCGGACTACAGCGAAAGCACAGTGGGCTATGGGGATTTCCACGTCTACCCCAGCTCCTAAAAGCAGACAGCCTGCCCCGCCTCACACGATGTCGGCGAAAGTGGCGGCGGAAACGGCGGCAAGATCCTGCGGGGACAGCTCCACCTGAAAACCGACCTTGCCCGCGCTGACAAACACCCTGTCAAAACTTCGCGCTGACTCGTGTATAAAGGTAGGAAAGCTCTTTTTCATCCCTATGGGGGAGCAGCCCCCATGCACGTAGCCTGTGAGCGGCAGCAGCTCCTTCTGGGGAATCATCGCGACGGACTTCTCGCCGGCGGCCTGAGCCGCCTTTTTTAGCTCCAGCTCGCCCCCCACAGGAACGACAAATACATAATGCTGCCCGCTCTTGCCCTTGGTAACAAGGGTCTTGAACACACGTTCCTGCTCCTCGCCGAGCAGTGAGGCTATCTGCACGCCTGTCATCGTGGCATCAGGCTCATAGCTATGAAACTCGTAATGCACTTTCTTTTGATCCAGAACGCGCATCACGTTGGTTTTTTCTTCCTTACTCATCGCTCTGCACCGCTCCTCCGCCGCGCACCGGCTCAGTTCTTGCCAATAGCCGCCAGATACAGCTCGTTCACCTTGCCCCAGTTGACGACCGTGAAGAATTCTTTTATATAGTCCGCGCGGAGGTTCCTGAACTTGAGGTAGTAGGCATGCTCCCACACGTCTATGCAGAAAATGGGCTTGTTGCCAGTCCCCAGGCTGATGGGGTTGTCCTGGTTTGCGCTCTGGCTCAAGACAAGGGAACCGTCCTTTGCGACGGAAAGCCATGCCCAGCCGGAGCCGAACTGAGTCAGGGCAAGTGAAGAAATCTTCTCCTTAAAAGCATCAAAGCTGCCAAAGCTCTCGTCTATCTTCTTTGCAAGCTCCCCTGTCGCAGAGCCGCCGCCGTTAGGAGACATGACGGAAAAATACAGGTTGTGGTTGTAGTAGCCGCCCCCATTGTTACGAAGCCCGGTGCGCAGGGCCGAGTCAGAAACCTTATCCAAAGAGGCAAGAAGCTCCGTCACATCCATTCCGTCGACACCTGCTTTCTGGGCAAGCTCGTTGAATGTCTTGGTGTAGGTCGCATGGTGCTTGCCGTGGTGGGTCTCCATAGTAAGCTTATCAAAGTGCGGCTCAAGGGCATCGCTTGCAAAGGGCAGCTGATACTGTTCAAACATAATTTCCTCCATATCCATAAAAAAAAGCCTTGCATCCTTATCACACAGGATACAAGGCCATGACCCACGCGCGAATCGAACGCGCAACCTACAGCTTAGGAGGCTGTCACTCTATCCAATTGAGCTAGTGGATCAGTAGCACCCTGAGATGCCAGCCGGCAGCTCGCGAATGCGCTCGTCCAGTTTAAGCAAAAGCCCAAAGCAGACGGAATTTCAACTGTTACTTGTCCTTTGCACGCTCAACAAAAGAGCCGTCCCGCGTATCAACAACAATCTTGTCATCGGTATTGCAGAACAAAGGAACCTTAACCTCAAGGCCCGTATCGAGCGTCGCAGGCTTAAGGGACTTGCCGGATGTATCACCCTTGACACCAGGCTCACAATAGGTAATCGTCCTGGTGACATTCACAGGAAGGCTCACACCGACAGGCTTGCCCTCGTAGTAAGTGATGCTTATATCGTACTCGTCATCGGGAGAAATATAGCCCCAGTTGTCACCAAGGTCATCCTTCTCCAGCGGCACATCGTCATAGCTTTCCTGATCCATAAAGTGGAAAGTGGTTCCATCTATATAAGAAAGCTTCACATTCTTCAGCTCAAGGTCAACCTCGTCAAACTTCTCACCGGCATCCAGTCCAAGATCCTGGGTTCCACCAGTGACGATATTCTTGACACGAAGCTTTGTGGTCATCCCCTGGCGGCCAGACTTCTGACCAAGCATCTTCTGCACGATAAAAGGTGAACCTTCAAACATGAAGGCTGATCCAACCCTGATTTCATTCGTTGTTAACATAGAACCGAGTATATAGCATTTTTCATTTCATTGCAACTGGTCAGCTAGAAATTTCGTCACAGCAAGCCCTAAGATACTCCAGCAAATGCCCCGCAAGATCCCCGTTCGCCACAAGGGAACCAGCGAAAGACGCAAACGCTCCTGACAGCCTCTTCCTCCCGCACAAGAAGGCATAGGCAAGCTCCTCAATACGGTTTGCCCTCCAAACCGCATCATCCAGACAAGGCACAAGATTAGGAAACAAGCCCTCCACCGCCTCCACTGCCTCCCCGCCAGGAAAGCCACTTCCACCCATTCTGTTGTCTGTATTATCGATATTATATAGAAGAAAAAACTCCGCAAGCATGGAAAAATCTTTGGGATTAAAAAAAGAGCGCAACCTGTTGACAAAAGCAGAGACCTTAACCAGCTGGAATTCAGCTTCCTGGCGGTAAGCATGCCAGAGGAAAGGACGGGAAGAAAGGCATGCGCGGGCAAAGGACTCTTCCCCCCGCACAAACAGGACATCACAGGAGACAAGAAGGGCATCCCATACGGCCTGCTCCAGCCGCGGCAGCTCCACAAGGGTAAATTCCGCGAACAATGCATGATATGCGGCCTTGAATGATGCCGCCCCCCGGCCCGGAGCCAGGTAAACGGCAAGAGCCCCCCCATCCCTATTGTATCTCTGGAAGGCCCTCACGACAGCAAAAAAATCCTTCTCATAGGAAAAGACCAACACATTGCAGCAGTCCGGGGACAGCAGACCCGGCACCGCCCCTTTCCCGATATAAGGGACAAGATAACTGCGGACGCAGGACGCAGCGCCCTCCCTGTCGCCAAGCATGGACATAAAGCCCTTTTCAAGCAGCAGACCACCCGTAGCAGGCGTAAAACCGGGCAAAAAGTTCACTTTCTTGACCTGTGCGGAGCGGGTCCCGCTTTTTAAAAGGTGGAATTCCTCAGCCCAGTCTTCCGCCGTAAGATATTCCAGATTGATTATGCGGGCAGTCTTCCCATCCGGCAGGCCACCGGTAAAAAGATAATCCTCCAACCAGTCCGGCCTACCGCACTGAAAGCACTCCAAAATGATGCTGACATCATGATTCCTGCACCAGCGGGAGCACAGCCCATAATCATTCCAGTCCAAGACTTCCCAGCCACAATAGCCCTGCAAAGGAAGTGAGGCATCCAGCCCCGGAGCCATATATGCAAACGAAGACAAGTCGCTGACAGCCAGCGCAAGGCGAAGGGAACCGTCCAAATCTGAAAGGGCGCGGGCAAGCCGGTAGACAAAACCTATGTCCCCATAGTTGTCCACCACCTTGCATAGAATCAGTATTTCCACACAGCCACTATAGGACATCTACAAAAACAGGACAAGATGTCAGGATATTTTGGAACCGTCTCAGCAAGCCTTTACAAACAAAAGGCTTTTATAGTAAAATTACGGCAACTGGAGTTCTACCCTTTGAAAACACGATACAGGACGCTGACACTTCTCATCCTTCTCCCAATGATTTATCTCACAGGGCTTTTTGCACAGAACCTACAGGACATAGAGCAGTCATGCTTTTACAAGGACGGGATGGAGATGTTTGCCGAAGGAACAGCCGTAGTCAACACAGGCCAGGGCTGGGAGACATACTACTTTGCAGTCCAGCCCTACTTCCAGCTGGACACGACAAAGGTGACGGCATATACAGGTATGCAGATTACAAAGGGAACTTTTGACCTGACATTGGGGGCAGCTTTCTTTCCTTGGGTATGGGACAAAATGAGGGTGGGCTTTTCCGCCCGCTACAACTTGGATTACTACAATGACACAAGCCTGTCCCACAACTTCCTGCCGGGGGCAAACCTTGAAGTCCGTCCAACCAGCTGGTTCGCCCTGAAAGGCTCCGTATCCTGCATGTTCAAAAGCAGGTCTATCTTTGCGATAGACAGCTCCAACAAATACCTGCACAGCATCTGCCAGGCATTCAGCATAGAGACGGACTTTTACCTGCCCTATGAGATAATGGCATACTTCTCCGTTGCATCCTACGAACGCTACCGCTACATGACAGCCGTTGCACCGACTTTCACGCTAGGGGCTACAAAGCAATTTGCGAAAAACTTCCATGCCGGTCTTGAAGCCGCAGTCCGCTATACGGACTTCTTCACGACCTCAACCTTCTATGACGGATGCGAAATCCGTCTTTCCGTGGGGAGAAAATTTTGAGAAAGACACACATAGCGATTCCAGCGTTTCTGTTCACAGCCCTTGCCCTGATGATTCTCCCCACAGCCTGCAAGCCCATTGAGCTAGGCTTGTACAAGCTCTTTGACCACGGGCCGGATGTCGAAGAGAGGGCGACCAGGCTAGAAAAAGTAAGCTCCCCCAGCGTTCCCATCGGAGACTTTGCCTTTATTGTGACATCCGACGTGCATTTTGGGAATGCGGAATACAAAAGGGATGACGAAGCCTTCTATGACGAAATCAGAAACTTGAAACGCAGCCTCGACCCCGTCCCAAGCTTTACCGTATGCCTGGGGGATGTCGTCGAGCACGGGGACAGGGTTGATGAATGGGAGGACTACAGGGACTGGTGCAGGAAGGTTGAAGAAATCACAGGGAACAAAGTCTATACGACAGATGGAAACCATGACCTTTACAACGAAGGCTGGGATCATTTTGAGTTCTATACATACCCTGGCACGGGTTTTTTCCGCTTTGAAGACCCCGTGAACTCCTTCTCCTTCTACTTCCTGGACACAGGCTCCGGCTCCCTTGGCTCAAAACAGTACGATATGTTCAAGAAAGCCGTAAAATCAGATGACAATCCCAAAATCATCTGCACCCACTATCCGGTTTACGGCACAGGGCAGTTCTTCTACGACTACTATACCCTGCAAAACACCGAGGAGACAGACAGCCTGATAACTTTCTTTGAAAACAATAATGTCAAGCTCTTCCTCGCCGGCCACATGCATGAGCTTCACGAGAACGAGCTGGGAAGCTTCACGGAGCTGGTCCTCCCCTGCTATGCACAAAAACACAAGTTCGCCATT
>JAFTEK010000035.1 GCA_017453705.1 Treponema sp. | reverse complement strand
GACCAGCTATACCAGACCCTGGGGGAGCTGATTTACAAAAGGTGCGGGAAAGTAAAATGAACACTTGGGATTCACGGAAATATTGACAACAGGACTTCGTTGCTATAGTTTTTACTCATGGAATATTCAATATTTTTCTGTTCCTTTGCCGACTCATCTATGCTTCCAAGTCTTAAACGGATAAAAAAACAGGCATTGAATATGGGAGTATTCAAGAGGGGGGGGGTAAGATTATTTACAGAAAAGAGTCTTCCTTTCTATGCAAAACGCCGCTGCAATAGAATTATCTCCGCTACAGGAACAAAAAGGGGTTATGGATACTGGTCATGGAAACCTGCCGTAATAAAAAAAGTCCTAAACAAGATGAAAGCCAATGACATCCTTCTATATTGTGATGCAGGATGCCATCTAAACCCAAAGGCAAAAGACAAGCTGCTCCATTATATTGATATTGTCGGGAAACAGGATATTTTGGTGACTGGACTTACACCAGAGTACAACAGCTATTCCTGGACAAAAATGGATACAAACAACTTGTTCAAGGACAAGCTTTCAGAAAAAGACTTCATGGAAGGACAGTTACAGGCTACGACAATCTTTTTGAAAAAGAATCCGTATACTATCAACCTGATTGAGCGATGGGACAGACTAATGGATTATGAAAACTTACACTACTTTGATGACAGTCCTTCCATTCTGCCTAATCATCCAAGTTTCCATGAAAACAGGCATGACCAGAGCCTGTTTACCCTACTCCTAAGGTCAAATCATTTTGCGACGGAGCCAGTCTGTAATTTTACACCAGAAAGCCCCGCCGAGCTTGAGAGGCTGTGGAGAGAAGAGCCAATACTTCAACTGAGGGACAGGCAAAAATCAAAAAGCAAGCTTAAAACCATAATTGATTTCAAGGAAACAATTCGGATAGGGATACGCAGGAAGCTTGGCAAAATAAAGCGTCTTCTACATCTCTGAGCCGTCACTTTATTACAGCTCCTTCCTTATTCTTAATGCGGCTTATGTAGTCCGCGATACTGGCAAGGGGACTGTCAAAGGCCATGCCACCGACATGCATCTTTCCCTCCCCTTTTTCCTCCAAGGCAAAAGCCACGTTATGTATGTCAGAACCGCTTGTGACAGGAAAGCCGTACTGCCGGGCATAAAGCTCCGCAAGCTCATTCTCGGCCGGCTTGTTGCCGCCGTTATAGACTTCCACCCCATGCACCTCGCGCGGATGCAGGTGGATAGCCCTGATATAGTCACGAAGCCTGAAGGGATGAGCCTGTATCATAAGGCCGCCCTCCCGGTTCACAGCATCAAACAGCTGTCCATGCCCCATAGACTCCACCTCCGGGTGGGCGAGCAGCCATTCCTTGCCCAGCCCATAAATCAGGTAGTCATCGCCCCTGAACGTCTGCTCAATCCCGAAAAAGACCTTGAAAGAACCGCCATCCCTCTCGTTCTGCCTCTCCGCCTCTGCAAGGGCATTCTCATATCCCGAACAATATTGTTCGATTCTCGCTTTCCAGTCAAGTTCGGCTGAAACCGCCGTGTTCCCGCCAAAGAAGTGGTCTGTGACGAATATTCCGTCATAGCCAAGTTTTTTGTATACAGAAATGTATTCCGCACCTCGTGAAGTCCCGCAGGCACTCGCCTCGCATGTGTGCAGGTGTGTTTCGTATTTGTAGAGCATATCACAGTATAGGTCATCAAAACAAATGGGGCAAGCCCCCAGAAAGCCCCAGTCATTAAATCAGAATGTTCTACGGTATGTATGACAAACATACTACGAGATGTCTGCCTCACACTCTACGAGATGTCAAACTTTCATGTTTGGACAAAAACTTTATAATTCCCTATTGACAAACTATGTAAATAGGGGTACAACATAGATACAAAACCTACTTGCTTAATAGGCAATAAACTAACCAGGAGGCCCCTTATGGCGGACATCAAGCAGAGTTCATTGGATCTTATCGGCGGAACCCCGCTCTTGCAGTTGAACGGATACACAAAGAAATCAGGTATAAAGGATGCAACTATCCTTGCCAAGCTGGAATATTTGAACCCGGCGGGAAGCGTCAAAGACCGCGTTGCCCTCGCGATGATTGAGGATGCCGAGGAGAAGGGGCTGCTCAAGCCCGGTGCGACGATAATCGAGCCTACCAGCGGTAACACAGGAATAGGACTCGCCGCAGTCGCCGCCGCCAAGGGCTACCGTGCCATCCTAACCCTCCCGGAGACGATGAGCGTGGAGCGCCGCAACCTGCTCAAGGCTTATGGCGCGGAGATTGTGCTTACAGAGGGAGCCAAGGGAATGAAGGGTGCCATCGCCAAGGCAGAGGAGCTTCATGCCGCGACACCGGGCAGCCTCATCCCCGGACAGTTCGTCAACCCCGCCAACCCAGCCATTCACAAGAAGACAACCGGCCCTGAAATCTGGAAGCAGACTGACGGCAAGGTGGACATCTTCATCGCGGGAATAGGAACAGGCGGAACCATCACGGGCGTGGGCGAGTTCCTTAAGGAAAAGAACCCCAACGTAAAGGTCATAGCCGTGGAGCCTGCCACCAGCCCCGTCCTTTCCAAAGGAGAGGCCGGTCCCCACAAGATTCAGGGAATCGGCGCGGGATTCATCCCTGATGTGCTCAACACCAAGGTTTACGATGAGATTATAGCGGTGGAGAATGATGATGCCTTCACAGAAGGCCGCGTCTTTGCCCGCAGCGAGGGAATCCTTGTCGGAATCTCAAGCGGCGCTGCACTCAAGGCAGCCAAGGAAGTCGCCCTCCGCCCCGAGAACAAGGGGAAGGTCATCGTGGTTCTTCTACCAGACTCAGGCGACCGCTACCTGTCCACCCCGCTTTTCAGCGACAACTAATTTGGATGCTGGAGGCATAAAATGCTTCCAGTATATTTTTGCGGCAATTACCCAGTAATTTGCTAATATTGCACTGCGGTACGGAGGATGTCATGGCAAAGAGTTTTACAGAGCTGGCAAAAGAGCATCCCTGCTTTGGCAGCCATGGGGCAACAACAGGAAGAATACACCTGCCGGTATGTCCCGGCTGTAACATCGCCTGCCGTTTTTGCGAACGCTCGCTGAACACAACGGAGAACCGCCCCGGTGTCACTGGCAAAGTCCTCTCGCCTGAGGAATCCGTTGACATCGTGGCTCGTGCCCTTGAGATAAGCCCTGAGATACGGGTAGTCGGAATAGCGGGGCCGGGCGACACACTCGCAAGCGACGGTGCGTTCAAGACGTTCCGCCTTGTCGGACAGAAGTTCCCCCAGCTCATCAAGTGCATGAGTACAAACGGGCTTATGCTGGAGGAGCGGGCGGCGGAAGTCATAGCGGCAGGGATTGACAGCCTGACCGTTACCGTGAACGCCGTTGACCCCAGGATAGAAGCCCAGCTCAACGACTACATCATCTATCATGGGAAAAAGATAGAAGGTGTCGAGGGTGCAAAAATCCTGATAGAAAAGCAGCTTGCCGGAATCAGGAAAATCGCGGCGGCCGGAATCACCGTCAAAGTGAACACAGTGCTTGTTCCCCGCATAAACGGAGAGCACATAGAGGAGATTGCAAGAACCGTCGCGGCAGCAGGGGCAAGGAGATACAACATCATACCCCTCATACCGACCGCCAAGCTCAAGGACGAGGCCGCCCCGACCTGTGCACAGATTCATGCGGCAAGGAACGCGGCTGCCAAACACATAGAGCTGTTCCTGCACTGCAACCACTGCCGCGCTGACGCTGTGGGGGTACCGGGCAAGTCGGAGTTCTCACGCCTTCTTTACAGCGGAGCGGGCGCGGTCAAGGAGAACTTCTCCCATGGCTGATTACGTGTCCAAGTACAAGATTGCGGTTGCTTCGACAGACGGGGAGACCGTGAACCGGCATTACGGCAGGGCAAAATGTTTCTACATCTACCAAGTGGACGATGAAGAAGGCTATGACTTTTTGGAAAAGCGTGAAGTCCAGAGCGTGTGCATGGACGGAAGCCACAAGGAGTCTAGCATGGAAGAAAGCACTGCACGATTCACGGACTGCCGCTACGTGGTGGCAAGCAGGATAGGGCATGGAGCGGCGGCAAGCCTTACTGCGAGGGGTATTGTCGCGATGGATCTTCCCGGCAGCATTGATGATGCTGTCCTACGGATATGGAAATACAACAGGATGCAAGGGCTGTTTGCATAATAGTCATATAAACAAAGGAGTTTTTACGATGGGTGAAATCAGGCAGATTGCGATTTACGGAAAAGGCGGAATAGGAAAGTCCACTACCACACAGAATCTTACGGCGGGGCTTGTGGAGCACGGAAAGAAGGTCATGGTCGTAGGCTGTGACCCCAAGGCGGACTCCACCCGCCTCCTGCTCGGAGGCCTTGCGCAGAAGACAGTCCTTGACACAATCCGCGATGAGGGAGAGGGAGTCCAGCTGGACAGAATCATGCGCACAGGTTTCGGTGGAACCCGCTGCGTTGAGTCAGGAGGGCCTGAGCCTGGAGTCGGCTGTGCTGGACGCGGCATAATCACTTCCATCAACATGCTGGAGAACTTGGGTGCATACACAGACGACCTTGACTTTGTTTTCTACGATGTTCTCGGTGATGTCGTCTGCGGAGGATTCGCCATGCCTATCCGTGAGGGCAAGGCCAAGGAGATTTACATCGTCGCATCCGGTGAGATGATGGCCTTGTACGCAGCCAACAACATTGCCAAGGGTATCAGCCGCTATGCAAAGGCCGGTGGTGTACGTCTGGGCGGAATCATCTGCAACAGCCGCAACGTTGACCGTGAGCTTGACCTGCTCCGCGCATTCTCCAAGGAGCTTGGAACCCAGCTCTTGTATTTTGTTCCACGCGACAACATCGTGCAGAGGGCGGAGATAAACCGCAAGACGGTAATCGAGTACAAGCCCGACTCAGCCCAGGCACAGGAGTACAGGAACCTTGCGGAAGCCGTCATCAACAACACGAACTTTGCCATACCCACCCCGATGACTCAGGACAGGCTGGAGCAGATTCTGCTTGAGTACGGTCTTATGGACGCGTTGGAAGATGACTACAAGATTTAAGATTGCAATCGCAACGTCCAACGGAAAAGACGTTGACCTGCACTTTGGTAAGGCAGGGGAGCTTGCCATCTACGAGTTTGACGGCGAGGGCTTTCATCAGGTGGAGACTCGTCCAATTCCCCGCCAGCAGGCAGCCGAAGAAAGCGATGACTGCAGCCCCTTTTCATGCGGGGGATGCGGTGGCGGAGCTGGCGGCGGTTGTTGCGGTGGCGGTGGTGCGGCTTCCCCAGCCGTGGAAGCCCTCTTGGACTGCCATGCTGTCATAGCCGCACGGATAGGCGGAAATGTCACAAGGCAGTTTGAGCGCAAAGGCATAAGCGTCTTTGACGTGGACTATCCTGTTAAGCAGGTTCTGGATAAACTTGCCGCCTATTACAAGAAGATATGCTGAACAAGGGAAAACTTTATGTGTCACCTCAAGTGATGCCCAGTGTTTCCCCTGATTTTTAAGGAGTTAGCGATGTCCTTATCCCAGTTGTCAATAGAGACCAAGTGCATCCACTTGGAAAACGAAAAAGACGACATAACAGCCTGCAAGCACTACGGTGCAATAAGTTTTCCCATTTACCAGACAGCAACTTACGCACACCCAGCCGTAGGCAGGTCGAGCGGCTTTGACTACTCACGCCTACAAAACCCCACCAGGGAACAGCTGGAAAAAGTCGTATGCTCTCTGGAGCACGGGCTTGACGCGTTCGCCCTCTCTTCCGGCATGGCGGCTATCAGCCTGCTGATGGAGCTATTCAAACCGGGAGACAATCTAATTGTGGATTCAGACCTTTACGGAGGAACAATCAGGCTCTTTGACAACGTGTCAGCAAAAAATGGAATAAGCTTTACAAGGGCAAACTGCTCACAGGATAATCTGGAGCCGCTCATCAAGCCGGAAACAAAAGCAATATACATCGAGACACCGACCAACCCGATGATGAATGTCACAGACATAGCAAAAGTTGCCTCACTCGCAAAAAAGCATGAACTGCTCCTTATTGTTGACAACACCTTCATGTCTCCATATTTCCAGAATCCAATTGAGCTGGGTGCGGACATTGTGATACACAGCGGAACAAAATTTCTCGCAGGACACAATGATACCCTGGCGGGATTCATCGTCACGAGCAGGGCTGACATACAGGAAAAGCTACGATTCCTCATCAAGACGACTGGGGCGGGACTTGCACCATTTGACAGCTGGCTTGTCCTGCGCGGAATAAAGACACTCGCCGTCCGCATGGAAAAGTCACAGATGACAGCACAAAAGATTGCCCTCTGGCTAAAGGAAAATCCCAATGTGGAGAGCGTGATATATCCCGGTCTTGTTGAGCATCCAGGACACGAAATAATGAAAAAACAGGCTCGCGGATTTGGTGCAATGCTTACGTTCAGAACCCATAGCACGGAGCAAGCCCTTTCCACCATGAGCCGTGTCCGCCTGATAAAATATGCAGAAAGCTTAGGCGGCGTGGAGACCCTTATCACATACCCCACAACCCAGACACATGCGGATGTCCCGGAAGAGCTCCGCCTCAAGAACGGCATAACCCCGACAACCCTCCGCCTTTCGGTCGGACTGGAGAGCGCAGACGACCTTATCGCAGACTTGGAGGACGCACTGAACTAGTATTGACTATTTCAGTATTTTGCATCCGGCCGTGCAAGCACGTTCTTGCCGCCTAATTTGGAGGATATGCCATGTTATTTACATCTCAACTTTCTCAATTGTCAACTTGTCTGAATCTTTTGCGATTTTATAATTATTTATAATTGTACGATATGTTCCTAAAAAAACAAACAAAATTCCCAGACCTATATCTGGAAGCAACGCCTTTACGAATTCTAAATCTGTAAAAAGAACAGGAGTTATAAGAATAAAACCCAATAAATTCAGATTCTCATACTCCTTCATAAATTCAATAAACAAGACCGCATATTGGGCGAAAACAAAAGCGATGAAAATTGTAATTATATTTATTACAATACCCTTTCTTGTAAATTTCCCTTTTGCGATTTCATATCCCTTAAAGGCACAATATGAGATTGCCAATCCTGCAATTGAGGCAAAGAAGCCGAATGACCCTATGATTATCCATAGCACTGAACCAGCTAACGCTCCAATCAAGCTGAACAAAAAACCTTTTGCATAATTTGTGGCTTTAGACTTATCTTTTTCAAACCTGGCTATTGTCTCATTACCACATTTCTCACATAGCAAAGAAAAAACGGAGCCATTAGTATAATATGAAAGACCTTCTGTATTATCACAATTATCGCAGATAGATTTACCCTCAATATCTTTTATATATGAAAGCAGAACCTTCAAGAAATTCTCTACAGACTCATCCTCATTCTCGCGATATATGGCACTCAATTTATTCTTTTCCAAAGAATATTCGGATATTTTATTGTCTTTCTGAGCGTTATCCAGATATTCAACAAGCTTACTCCTGCTATTGTTTTGTGCAAGGTTTAGGGATACCACCAATTCATTCTCGGAATCCTGTTTATCTTCTATTGATATAAAAAAGCTGTCAATTCTTCCAATCCAATTTATACCCACATTCTTGAAATTTAACTCTTTCAATTTCTCAAGATTTTTATCATTCATTTCATTACCCCTTGTGCACCGCAGTGCAGTATCCGCTCAACATTTTTTCACCACATCCATCGTATATTATTACGACTGGACTGAATCCTTACTATAGCACAATTCTATGGTCTTGTACAGCACATTGAGCAGTCTGCAAGGGCTGAAAAAGCTAAAATGCCCGCTCATTATACAGGGCTGCGAATCACTGCCTGCTTTTAGGACTATTCCCGCTATGTCCGTCTGAATATTCTAGGAATGCAGCTTTTTTTGCAGCATCGTATCCAGCAATGGGAATTCCTTTTACACGCTTTATTTCATTTTCAATTCTGACAGATTCTTTAAAACGTTGTGTAAGCTCTTCATCTGAAATACCACAAGTAGAATCGAGTTCGTTTGTTTGATAATCCATAATTATCTTTCTCCCTCAACCGAATTAACTTCCATAATACCCCCAATCTCGCACCCAAGCGCAATGCAGATTTTCCGCAAGCTTGCCAGTTCGTAAGCCTGTACAAAGTTATCAGAAAGATAAAATCCTTTGCCAAAATCTTTATTCGGCTTAGAAAGAGATAAATCGATTTCTTTTATTTCGACGGTCGAACCATGATATAAAATTACAAGTCCCACCCCATGATTTTTGCAATACAACGAAAGGTCATCAAGAATTTCTGTAAAAGGAATAGTATGCGTAATGTTATAGTGCTGGTTTACAAAACCTATTGCATTAAAGCGCTCAAGATAGTTAAATGCCTGTATTGTAGTAAGCGAGTTTTTTTTTGCAAAATCACTTACCAAAGAAACTGTATATCCTATTTTGTCTTTTACAGGTACTGTCGTCATGTTGAATCCCTAATAATTGAATTATATCATTTCTCTTAAATTTTTCAATAAAAACTCACTATATCGCAAAAAAAAATCCTCACAGAGTCGAGATGCGGCTCTGGCTCAAAAAAAAATGAGCCATAAAGACCTAGCGGAAAAGCTCGGAGTTACAGAGGTAACAGTCAGCCGCTGGCTCAGCGGAGAACGCGACCCGTCAATTGAAACGCTGAACAGGATTGCAGAGGCTCTTGGAACCAGCACTTCATATTTCTTTATCACCGATGACTGGCAGCTTGAAAAGGAACTTTCTGCAAGGCGTGAAAACCTTATGGCAGACAAGATGAAGATAATCGGTTACAGGTGCAAAGAAGTTCAGCCCTGTAGGAACTGCGAATAGCACGGTTCTTGCAGGGCTATTTTGCACTAAAAATTGTCCTTGAAAAGTCATATAAATTAGATTATGTCTTTTATCAGAATCTTTTCATTGACTTTTACGCTCCTAATCACTATTATATACCTATTATTTTGCTAGGCAAATACTTTCTTTACATCAGGTGACGGCAATGGCACTTTCAGCAAACATTACACGGGACGAAGCCTGGGAGCTTCTCAAAAAATATAATTCGGATGCTTTTCATCTTGAGCACGGCCAGATTGTCGAAGGCGTGATGCGCTACTTTGCGCGCGAGCTT
>JAFTEK010000368.1 GCA_017453705.1 Treponema sp. | reverse complement strand
TTCTTTCCATTTCCTCAGCTTTTCGAGTGCAAAACGCTCCATACACCCCGTTATAACATTTTTTCGGGCCTGTTTCTTGGGAATAAGCTCACTCCCCCTCAAGCTTGTTGAAAGAGACCGTCACGCCGTTCCGAAGGATTTCTCCCAGATGGTCAACGATTTGCTGGGCTTCATCGTCCTCAACCGTTATGTAATTACCGTCTCGCGTCTGGTTCGCAAGCTCGACTATCCGCTTCTTGAACTTCTTGTTTTTCCTCTCGCTCTTCGTTTCTTCCATTCTCAGGCGGTAATACAAGGAATAAAGATGGCACAGCCACTTGTTGCGCGTTGAATACTCCTCGCCAAGATCATATAGCAGCACGTACACACTATTATAGTCCTTTGCGTTGAAGGCCTTTGTAAGATAGGCACTGTAAAAATTTGTATACGTCTTGTAATTGGAATTAAGGCCACGTTTTCCCGGTATGATTTTTCGCATTGAATCCAGGGCCATATAGTAATATGGCAAAATATCTTTATCGGACATTCCTTTTGCTTTGCATATATCAATCCGCTTGAGCGCCGCACAGGGAACTTTGCTCTTCATGCCGCAAAAGTATTCCAACTCCATGATCTCGCTCGTTTGGAGATCGTAAAAATCCTTTTGGGAAAGGGCATAGGCCTTCTCCCATTTTGCCGCAAGCTCTGAGGGGTCATACCAAGCGTCATTGCAGGAAAGGACAGGGTTCCCGTTCTGCTTTTTGGCGGGGAACTTGATTCCATGAAAGGACAGCTGGTGGGTTTTGTCCATGCTTTCATAATCGCGGGTATACTTGAGAGTATCAACAAACACATAATATTGGTTTGCGAATATGTCATAGCACTTCAAAAGAATATCAAGCCCCCTCCCGATTGCATAATGGGCAAGGAAGTCGTCCCAGGAGTCGTAGCAGTCCAAGACCTCGTCAATCAAAGGGCGGGCATACTGCATGGCCTCCTGCTCAGTCAGCCAGCCGGCACCGATGCTCCATCTCAAGCCCGCAAGCCCCCTACTGTTTTCCCATGCAAGCAAACCGTATTCCCCAAGCTTTTTTTTCATCTGCATGACATAGAAAAGGCTTGCGGTGTCATCAAGTTCAAGACATTCCAGCGCAGAAATTTCTTCCGCAGTTTTCCCGGGATAGTAGTCCACAAGCTCGCAAAGCCACTCGTACCACGGTGCGATGAAACCTTTGCGACTTTTTAAGTCACCGATCATCCTGATGAAATCTTCCTTTGAATGGCAATGCCAGTCCCTCTCAAGGATGCGCTGCGACTCACTCATATCCGCGAAGAGATCCTGCACGGGCTCCGGGTTCACGGAGAACACTTCCTGGCAACTGCGCGTGATAAGTGGAAGAGACAGCATGCAAAAATACTGCTCGTATTCCGACAGGGCATTCCAGGAGGCGATGTCTTTTTTCCAGTTGCTCACGCTCTTGTCACCCACAAGCCTGCCGTCCGCCGGGTACACATCCGGATAAAGGAAGAATTCCTCCCCTGGCTTGAAAGGGACTGCCCGGTAAACCAAGCAGAAGCGCTCAAGATTGTACTCGTCATCCGAGAAATACAGGAAAATGCAGCTTCTGGGGTCGTTCTTGAGGATATAACTGTGCAGGGAATAGTGGTAGCACGTTATGCGTCTTGTCTCGCAGTAACCGACGGGTTTTGTCCAGCGCACGGGAGCGGCAGCCCTTTCAAGATGATCGAGCGAATCCAGTTTGGCGATGACATCAGATTCCTTGTCGCGGAGCTTTATTTTCTTTCCTCCGAAAACGTCCGGCAAAGACGGATCGCCTTTATTATCCTTTTCAACGCGGCTTATCCACATCCGCATTGCCTCGTTCCGCCCGCCCTTGATGTCAAGGACAAATTCCGTCTGGTAAATTTCAGGATTCCATTCAGGGAACTTCGACAAATCCTTGGCAAAAACAGCCTGGCACAAAAGGCACGTCAGGCACAGAAGGCAAAGCCGTCGCGGCAATCTCGCGAATCTATCCATATACACCACCTTTTAGAATATCGTAAGTCTGCGGCAAAGCCCTCAGGGATCCAGCCTGACAACTATATTCTCTTGCAGAAGCTTTCCCAGGCTGTCAAAAATCTGCTGGGCTTCCTCATCCTCAACGCTGAGGGGCACTTCCCTCTGACCGTTGTATATATCTATTATCCGCTGCTTGTACTGGTCGATATTCTTCTGTTTCTTTTCGCCTTCCATTTTCCCACGGTAATACAGGGAGTAAAGGAATTGCATCATCTGGCTGCGTGTCGTATGCTCATCATCAAGATCCGACAGGGCCGAGTACATACGCTCATAGTCTTTTGCCGCGAACGCACGGCTTATATACCTGCCATAAAAATTCCTGTACAAGTCGGAATCAGAATTGATTCCCTTCTTCTCCGGCAAGGCGTTCCTGAATGATTTTGCCGCGCTCTCATATGCTGCCATAGTCTTTTTAACAGGATAGTCGTTCTGAGCATACACATCTGCCAGCATGATCGCAAGGCATGGAACCTTGCCGTTCTTGGCGCAAAAGGATTCCAGAAATTTGATATGATCCTTTTTAAGGTCATCGTAATCCATATCGTATATGGCGTAGGCCGTCTTCCATTGCGACGCATTCCCGGTCTGGGAATACCAGACATCATTGTAGGAAAGGACGGGGTTCCCGCCCTGCTTTTGGGCAGGGAACTTGAAGCCATGAAAGGTCAGCTGATGGGCCTTGTCAACGTTTTCGTAATTGCGGGCGTACTTGTACGTGTCAAGCAAGGCAGCGTATTCGTAGTCAAGCACGCCATCGTGATTATCAAGCGCGAACAAACCCCGCCCTATCACGTAATGGGCAAGATAGTCCTCCCAGGAATCGTAACAGGCCAGAAGCTCGTCTATTATCGGCCGGGCCTCCTGCATGGCCGCCTGCTCGCTTATCCAGCCGGCCGCAACGCCCCAGCGCAGCACGGTCAGGAACCTTCCGTAGTCCCAGGCAAGCAGTCCGTGCTCCCCTAGCTTTTCCTTCATCTGCATTACAAAATACAGGCAGGTCGTGTTCCTCACACCAAGGCATTCTATGGCAGAAATTTCTTCAGGGCTCTTGCCCGGATATTTGTCAAAATACTGGCGGAGCCTTTTGTACCAGGACCCGTGCCAGCCGCCCTGATCGTGAAATCTTCCAAGTAACTCAATGAAATCTTTCTTTGAGTGGCAGCCCCAGTCTTCAAGCCTGTCCCGTGACTCGCACGTATCGTCGAAGGGGTTCTGATCCGGCTCGGGGTTCACGGAGAACGCTTCCAGCGCATTGGAAGAAATCAGCGGCAAGGACAGCATGCAGAAATACTGCTCATATTCCGAAAGGGAGTTCCAAGCCGAAATTTCTTTCTTCCAGTCATTCACGTACCAGCGATGGTGAAAGCTTATGTCCCCCGGATATACATTGGGGTAAAGGAAGAATTCTTCCCCGGCCGTAAAGGGGATTTCCCGGCTTGCGAGGCAGAAGCGCTCAAAGCCATCTTCATCGTTTGAGAAATACAGGAAGATGCAGTTTTTTGGATTGTTCTTGAGGATGTAGCTGTGAATCGAGTAATGATAACATTTGCTCTTTACTTCGGCAGGGGGAACAAATTCCTGAGTCCAGCGTACCGGGTCGGCAGCCCTTAGCAGAGCAGGGTTGGAATCCAGCTTGGCGATGACATCCGCTTCCTTGTCGCGGAGCTTTATCTTTTGGCCACCAAACACATTCGGCAGGTAGGGATCACATATCTTCGACTGGGCGATGCAGCTCACCCTCATCCGGGTCGTCTCATACTCGTCGCCCTTTGTCTCATAAATGAATTCCGTCGAGGAGATTTTGGGATTCCAATCGGGAAGCCCCGACACCTCTTCGGAAAAAAGCTCCTGGCACAAAAGGCACAGCAGGAACATAAACCGCAAAACTCTAGCCATAATATAATTATATAGCAATAGGCGATGGTTTACAAGCGGATGGCATCTCAGGTTCCGGTCTGCTGCCCGCCTGAATCCTGCATGGCAGCATTGAGCGCGTCGGAAAGCGTGCCCAGCCTGGCAAGCAGTTCCGGCGTTCCGCTGCGGATGCGCTCCTCGTCCTGCGCGTTGCCCGCGGCCTCCAGCCCGGCGGCCATCGCGGAGCCTTCCGCATCGCCGATGATGCGCAGGGAGCTTTTTATGGCGTGGACTTTTATCGTGTACGCGCGCCAGTCACCGCCCTCCATTGCGGATTTAATAGTTGCCATCGTGTCTGGCAACGTCTCCTTGCAGGTCTTCAGGACATCAAGATAGGTGTCAAGGAATCCGCAGGCTTGCACTCCCGCCGCCGCGTCCACACCGGGCAGCGCGGAAAGCCACTGGGGAAGTTCCTCCGGCTGCGCGAACATCTCCGCGAAAGAATCGGGCATTGCCTGCGTTTCCTGCCCGGCGACATTCTCCTCTTGTCCGCTTGTCGTCTCGTCCTGCTCCGCAGTCCCTTCAGTCCCGCCATTACCGTCGGACATGCGGACTTTTTCTTCAGGCAGGTAGGCAAGCAGCATGGCCTCAAGTTTCGCGGACTCAATCGGCTTTGTCAGGTAATCCGTAAAGCCTGCCTCGATGTAGGCTTCCTTTGCGCCGGAAACCGCGTTTGCCGTCAGGCAGATGACCGGAGTATGGAGCGTGCCAGCCCGCGTTTCGTTCCGCAGCCGGGCGACGGTCTCGATTCCGTCCATGTCGGGCATAAGGTGGTCAAGGAAAATCACGTCAAAGTCCTGCGCGGCCACGGCACTGAGGGCTTCCGCACCGCTTTCTGCCGTGACGACGGATATCTGCGTCTGCTTGAGCAGGCCACGTATGACCTTGAGGTTCAGGGGCGTGTCGTCCACGACGAGGAT
>JAFTEK010000367.1 GCA_017453705.1 Treponema sp. | reverse complement strand
TTTTCTCCGGGGATATGATGGGGCTCCTTGTTCCTTTCTTTTTTGCTCTTTCTTATGGTCTTTTGGTTCGTTTCGTTCCAATCTCGTATGTTGCCGGAATGCAGCTCTATGGGGATATCTTTTTGGCGTTTCTGACGAGCGGGGTTCTTTTTTCCACCCTGTTTATCCTGCAATGGTTCGGGACTGTTCCTTTTTCTGTCTGGGGAAGGATACTTTATGGTCTTTGTGCCGGTTTTTTTTCATACCTGATACTGGGCTACGGAACATCCTCTGTGGGATACGCCTTTGTCGTGCTAGTGATGAATTTCATATCCATAATCATACAAGGCTTTGAGATGCGTAAAATGAGGTCATTCTACAAGAAGTCAATAAAGCCCCGCCTTGAGGCTCTTAAGGAGGTTCAGTCAGTATGAGTGACATGATAGATGAAGAGGCGGAAGGCAATCCGGCTGAGATGCTGCTCGCATACAAGAAGCAGCTGATTCAGTTTGGAATCTTCACTGGCTTTCTTGTCGTGCTGTTTGCTCTCACGGCCCTTTTTTCCGTCCTCTCTGCCAACCACTATAGGCAGGGACTGAGGGATGTCCTTGCTGATACCTTGAAAAGCAGGGGGTATGAGGATATTGAGCTGGATGAGCTTTATGAGATTAAAAATCCTTTTGCTGTCAGCGCACAGGTATGCACGGTATCCGGCTCAGGTTATTCCCATGCGGTTATAATAAGGATTACAACTATGGTAGGACCTGTTCCTGCCGTGTTCCTTTACGATTCTTCTTCCAATAAGGCGGACTTTATATGCTACCTAACTTTAGGAAGCAGGGTGGAGCGTATGCTTCTTGACAGCACGAAACACTCCCTGTTGGAATATTGGGCACTGCGGTTGCCGGCGATAATCTCTGCGCCATTTGAGGAGGTACAGTAATGAGAATTTACCGCATGGAAAAGGATGCCAGTTTCAGCTTCCTCTTGTCCTCGCTGGCTCTGCTTATTCCCTTCCCTGGTCGTCTGGCCTACGGACTTGTGTTTGTCCTCTTGCTCAACGTGCAGATGCTTTCTATAGTTTTTTTCCGCTTTCTTGTAAAGCTGGTTCACCTTGATGATATGCTTTCTGTTCTTACTGCTGCCATGCTTATTTGTGAGAGCATAATTTTCAAGCAGATTCTTTCGCTATATTCCCCGATTATGGCTCTGACGCTATCATTTGTCATATACCTTCCTGCAGTCTCTTCATTCGTTATATCACAGCTGAATTCCTCTGGGGATTCTCAGGCTCCTTTGGAGCAGGCTCTTCATAATATGCGCCTGTCCTTGTTTTTCTCCATTTTGTCCTTGCTATTCTTCTTGATCAGGGATTTGTTCGGTTATGGAACAATCAGCTTTCCAGGAAGGAAAGCCCTGCATTGCCTATATTTGCTGCCGCAGACTGAAGGGGCTCATATAGGCTGTTTTCTTGCGACTATTCCCGGCGCGATTTTGTTGGTTTTCTTTTCCGCTTTCCTTGTTTGGAAGCTTCATCGTAAATTTGATTCTGTAGGGGGCAGGGCAGATGATAACATTGCTTGAGGCTTTCTATTATATGTTTTTTACCACCGCAGTCTTTGTGTACGGTATAGGGATAAACCGTGCCCTCATGATTAGTGAGCATCCAAGGAAGCTTTTTAACGATACCCTCAAGATGCTCATAAGCATAAGCTCCTCTTCCGCTATCAGCTACATTGTCACCAGGGAGTTGCTTTTGCCTGTGAACCTTGGGGAGCTGTACCCTTTTGTCTCTGTCTTGGTATTCTCTACAATTTCGATTTTCATTGAGTCGGTTGTCAGGATTACAACCAGGAAGAGTTCCGCTGAGTATGCCGTAGCCATCCTCTCTGTCCTTCTTGGAGTGGGGGAGGGGACTTCAGTTTTTGAATCTGTCCTGATTTCCTGTCTTTGTGTGTTTTCATTTCTGTTCGCGATATTCGTCCTGTATATGATGCGTAAGAAATTCTCCAACAGGACGGGTCTGGTTCTTATTTGTATTTCACTCATACTAATCGCCTTGCACTTCTGGGATGTATCATGGTTCGCGACTTTCGGAGGAATATGATATGGTGTTTTCGATTTTGATGATGCTCCTGGTTCTTTTTTGCGTGTCCTGTGTGCTGTTTTTTATCTTTTACCTGTTGCTCCCTTCGCTTACAGCCCAGAAAGTCAACACCTCCAACCCCCTCTTTTCTGAGCAGGAGTTCCAGCCTTATACACCTGAGAAGGGGATGGCTTCTGGCAAGCGGGCTGTAATCCTGTGTTCCCATGCGCATGGTATGCAGCCTAATGGCGTAGGATATAAAGGTCTCCTTGACTGTGCTTTCTATGACTCCCAGTTTGAGACGCAGGGGGAGTGCAAATATGGTTGTATCGGTCTTGGCAGTTGCAAGAAAGCCTGCCAGCGCAATGCAATCTCGATTGTAAATGGGACTGCCGTTGTCAACGTGTTTTGTGATGGCTGCGGGGAATGTATTTCTAAATGCCCCAGGAATTTAATCAGGCTTGTTGACAGCTCTTTCTCTGAAGAGGTTTCTTGTAATGCATATACCCTTTGGGGAGGCTCTTACGAAGACAGCTGCAAGGAGTTTGAAAGCAGCCTGGATTTATCTACTGATAAAATATACCGGCCTGGAAGTTATGCCTTCTGGAGCAGGCTTTACGGATTATTTCACCGGGGGTAACGCATGGCCCGGATAAGTATATGCCTGGGGGTGTCCGTTCATGGCTATCTTTCTTCTCCTTCTGCTAGCTTGGAGGATGACTACCAGACCCTGCTGAAAACTTTCTTCTCTCAGCTCTACTCAATGCCTTCTTTTCTTTTTAGCTTGGCATTTTCAAGTGAACTGCTGTCCTTCTTGGAAAAAAAGCATCCTGAATCCATAGAGATTCTAAGGGAACTTTATTCACGCAGGCAGGTTGAATTCCTGGGCTCAGCATTCCATGATTCCATGCTTCCCCTGGTGTTTCCGATAGACAGAAGTGCTCAGGTGGAGAAGATGAACAGCATGATGCGCTCCCTTTTTGGCAAAAGACCCAGGGGGATGTTTTTGCCGGGCAGCATCTGGGATTATTCGCTTGTCACCAGCTTGAATTCATGTGGCATGGAATATCTGGAGCTGGACTCTACCCTTGTTCCCTCTGCTTCACGTTCCTTTTATCCGCTTATAACTGGAGGGATGGGCAAGAGCCTTAAGCTTTTGCCTGTGCGCAGTGAGCTTGTCCCGGATATTGGCGGAGGGGAGAGTCCTGAGGACTGGATTTCACGGATAAAAAAAACCGCCTTAAAATTCACAAAAAACGATGAGAGCCCGGTAGTAGTGATTTTATTGGATCTTCCGGCATTTAAGGAATTCCTTTCCTCCGGCTATCTTGAATTTGTATCTGGATATTTCCAGAGCCGGGATGAGCAGAAATACGGGTCTGTCAGCTTTACCCTTCCTCAGCTTTACCTGAAAGGGGCTAAGACTTTTATACCGGCATTTATTCCCGCCGGTATGGATTGGCGCCTTGCCCGCTGGTCAAGGAAGCCGTATGAGTCCTGTGAGAACAAGAGCCGTTTTCCGCTTACGATGTATGATTATCTTAACTGTTACAATGACATACGGAGCCTG
>JAFTEK010000366.1 GCA_017453705.1 Treponema sp. | reverse complement strand
GCTGCCTATGCCTCCTTTGGCTGTGTGTGCATGGTGTTCTTTCAGTCGCTCTTGAACTGTGCCGTTGTGTGTGGCGCGGCTCCGACCACGGGAATGCCGCTTCCCTTCTTTTCTTCGGGAGGCTCGTCATTGGTGGTGACGCTCTGTATGTGTGGCTTTGTTATAAACGCTTCCCATTCGCCACCCGATGATGATTATAAGGGCATGAGTGTCCTTGATATGTAGGCGTGGAGTAACAGTTTTTTAAGGGGAAGAATAAAAAATGGGTGCTACAGTCAGTTTAAATAGAGAGCTTGGGGCCAGGGACTTCATGATGAAGGGCTCTTCGGCTTCTTCGTCATCTTTCGATATTGGCAAAAAGGAGAAAAAGAAGGATCCCAGGATAACAATCGCAAAGATAGTCGTGCTCATACTGCTTGTCCTCCTTGCCTTGGAAGCTGTTTTCTATACGATGGTGATTCCCTGCCTGGCTCCTGTTAAGGTTGAGTTTTCAGGCCTGAAGACTGTTCCTTCCCAGCTTTTGATGCAGAAGCTTGAGGATATGGGGACTGTCACTTGGATTGAATTTGACTCAGGCAGGGCTGTGGATGCCCTCAGCTCATTCTCATGCATTGAGAGCGTCGCCGTTGACAAGATTTTTCCTGATAAGGTCGTCATAAGCATAAAGGAACGCCAGCCTGTCGCCAAGACTATCATGAACATAAACGGACGTTCCCAGACTGTTCAAATCTCTGAAAATGGTGTAATATTCACGAACACGGCATCGGTTTCCGCTGATTCCAACATCCCGATTATATCGGGGCTTCCTATTGAAGGAATGCAGCTTGGAATGCGTTTTCCGTCTAAGTTCAGGCCCCTCATGGCACAGATTGCCTCGATAGGTGCGCTGCCGCAGAAGTATTTCTCCGCAATCTCCGAGATTATGGTGTTGCAAAAGGAATACGGCAACTACGAGCTTGTACTGTATCCGGTTCAGAGCCAGCAGAGCCATGTGAAGGTTCTTGCGGACAGGTCGCTGAACGAGGAGGCACTTAAGCGGATGCTGGTTATACTTGATGTTGTGAACTCTATAGAGCTGAACGTCAGCGAGATTGACCTGCGTTATGGGTCAATCTCCTATAAGGCCAATGCTCAAAGTGCGGTGAACCGCTGAGAAGGCGGGGACAGCCGCTTCTGGGGGATTTACTTGAGCAGCATCGTTGTAGGGCTTGACATAGGTACTACATTCATAAAGACGGTCATCGGGGAATTGGACGAGGCCGACAATATCTCTATAATTGGGTTTGCCAAGAAACCTTCACAGGGGCTTCGCAACGGGGTAATCGTTAACATAGACGCGGCAGTCGCGGCTATAAATGCCACGGTGGATGCTGCGGAGCAGATGGCCGGGGTCAATGTAGATTCTGTTTTCACGGCCATAGGCGGCTCCCAGGTGGAGAGCCTGAATTCCGAGGGCGACACCGTGGTTGACACTAGCGGCAGGAACAGGACCCTTGAGATAAAAGACGAGGCAAAAAAGCGGGCTATAGATGCTTCCACCGCGATAAGCACACCGATGGACAAGGAGATGCTCCATTGCATTCCCCAGGAATACTTTGTGGACGATATGCCGGGCGTTAAGGATCCCATAAACATGATGGGCAAGAGGCTCAAGGTCAAGGTTCACATAATACTGGCCAATAAGACTGCATGTAACAACTTGGAGCAGTGCATAAGCAGGGCGGGCTACAGCTGCCAGGGCTTCTGGCTGTGGCCGAAGACCCTTGTGGCAGCCCTGGCCACGATTCACGAGGATGAGATGGAGCTTGGCTCTATATTGATAGACCTTGGTGGCGGAACAACTGACGTGATGGTGGTCAACAAGGGTGCTCCTGTCTTCATGGCTTCGATACCTGTCGGCGGGAACCTTGTCACCAACGATATAGCTGTCGTCAAGGGCATCCCGATTTCTGCCGCGGAAAAAATAAAGGTTGAGCATGGCTGCTGCTGGATTAACGGTAATGAGCTTGGTGAGGAGGTCATAATCCCCGGTGTGGGGGGGAGGCCGCCGGAGGAGACCACCCAGTATGAGCTGTGCGAGATAATCCAGCCCCGTGTGGACGAGATTTTTTCAATGGTAAAGGCGGAGATAGTCCACCACGCCAACCTCACCCAGCTTAACGGAAGCATCGTCCTGACCGGTGGCGGGGCTAAGATGACCGGGATTGTGGAGCTGGCTCAGAGTGTCTGGGGAACCACGTCCGTCAGGATAGGCGAGGTTTCCGATTTGGGGGGTTTGGACAAGGGCTACAGGGAGCCTGACTTTGCCACTGCCGTAGGTCTTGTTGACAGCAATAAGGCCGGGCAGGCTCCTGCCAAGCAGAAGAAAAAAAATGCTCAAGTTTCTGAAAAAGGGGAGAATTTATTCAAAAAAATGTGGAAAAATTTCTTCTAATATTATATGATGTAATATAATTTGCGCTGAGTCGCTAGTTCTTCTTTGAAAAGGGGATATATTCACTGAAGGACTGAAAGTGGGGTGGGAGGAAAAAAAGTATGATAGAGCTGTCCGTATTGAACGAAGGAAACTCTGACATTTCGGCGGTAAACCCTACCGTCATCAAGATAATAGGTTGCGGAGGTGGTGGTTCCAACGCTGTCAACAGGATGATAGAAGCTGGTGTGAATGACGTGGAATTTGTTGTCATGAACACTGATTTGCAGGCTTTGGGTGTGTCCAAGGCCCAGAAGAGGCTTGCTATCGGACAGAAGCTCACCGGCGGTCTTGGAGCTGGTGGAAACCCCGCTGTTGGCGAGAACGCGGCCAAAGAGGATACGGACAATATAAGCAACATCGTTCAGGGTGCGGATATGGTGGTCATAACGGCTGGAATGGGCGGCGGAACAGGAACAGGTTCTGCCCCTGTTGTGGCTGAGCTGGCGAAGGAAGCCGGTGCGCTGACTATTGCTGTAGTTACCACACCCTTTGGTTTTGAGGGGCCTGTAAGGATGCGCAATGCCCAGGAGGGGCTCAAGAAACTGCGCGGTAATGTGGACAGCCTTATAGTGGTGCCTAACCAGCAGATAATGAAAATCGTTGACAAAAAGGTGAACTTCAAGCAGGCTTTCCGCCTTGCGGATGATGTCCTGTGCCAGGGAGTCCAGGGAATCTCCGAGATTATAACCCTGCCGGGCGATATTAACGTGGACTTCGCCGATGTCAAGTCCGTCATGCAGGGGCAGGGGGACGCAATACTGGGTGTTGGGTTCGGCGAGGGTGAGAACCGTGCCGTTGATGCTGCCCAGGCCGCAATCTCCAACCCCTTGCTGGAAGACTGCCAGATAGACGGAGCTTCCAACATCCTGGTCAATGTTGTTGGTGATGATGATGAGACCAGTATGCCGACGATGATAGAGCTGGAGGAGATAACAAAGACTATTTCTGCTTCTGCCTCAAAGAACGTCAACATAATAAGCGGAATCTGCACCAAGCATGGAATGGGGGACAAGCTCTCTGTCACCGTTATAGCAACCGGGTTTGGAAATAAGAGGGGGGAGCAGCTTGAGGCTGAAAAGCCCGCTGAGCGGGGAAGTGAGAATGTCTTTGACTATGGCAGCTTTGAGAATATCCTTCATGGCTCTCCTGCTGCCGCCACCGCAAAGCAGGATCCGTCCTCGATAAAGGTCAGCTCCATACCGGTGAAGCCTTCTTCAATAGATGAGATAGACTCTGTTGCTGCCCAGAAGCCTGACTCTCCGTCTCCTGCCCTGGCTGCTTCTGCTGCGGCCAAGCTTCGTGGATCATCGCTTTCTTCCCAGCCTTCCCAGGTGGATTCCAGCCAGTCAAGGCCTAACATACTTTCTTCCGCGCAGGTTTCAGCCGGAGAGCCTGTCCGCCGTCCTGTCCAAGGGGCTATAAGGCCTCCTGTAGGTTATTCCAAGAACAAGGACGACTTGACCCAGCCCGCATGCTGGAGGAACCTTAACGGCCTGTCTCGGTCAATAAACCTAGCGGATGGCAAGTGATTTTTCTTCTTTAAGCCTTGTCAAGTCATTCCACGATGAGCTGCTTTTGGTAGAAGGCAAGGCAAAGCTGTCCGCTGAGGCCTATGGCCAGTGTGCCAAGGATTTCCTGGCCTACTTGGACGAGAAAGGTTTGTCTCTGGATTCCCTTGTTCCTGTGGATTTGGCCTATTACATCAGCCATCTTAGGTTGGACAAAGGTGATGGGGATCAGACTGTAGCGAAGGCGATATCAGCCTTGCGTTCCTTTGGCTTGTTCTTGAAAAGGGAAGGCATCTGGAAAGAGAATATCGCAATGGAGCTGGATCGCCCCGGCCCGTCAAGGAAGCTTCCCAGGGTTTTAAGTGTAAATCAGGTTGACTTGCTGCTTGGTTCAATAGATACCCAAAAGCCCCTGGGAATTCGGGACAGGGCCTTGTTTGAGCTTATATACAGCTGCGGGCTTAGGATAAGCGAGGCTTGTTCATTGCTTCTTTCCAACGTGCATTTTAAGGAGCGTTTCATCGTCGTGCGTGGTAAGGGAAGTAAGGAACGGACTGTGCCATTCGGTTCTGATGCATACGAGTGGCTTTACAAGTGGGTTTATGAGGTCAGGCCGGCTTTTGTCGGAT
>JAFTEK010000365.1 GCA_017453705.1 Treponema sp. | reverse complement strand
TATTCTGAAGATGGAGTATACTATAAGTTTTTCTTTGTCCGGGAAACAGCAGGACATTTCAATAACTGATACCTGGTTTTTGCCAAATTTAAAGATGCTCGGAGTAAAAAATGCAGAAAATCGGAATTGAGAATGAAAATGTTATCCGCATTGTCACAGATGCTTTGGGAATACTAGCTTCCTTGTCGTTTCTTGTTCCCTGCTGGCTGGAGCATGGAGGATTCGTTCCGCTTCTGGTCGCCAGCCTGTTTGTCCTTTTGTTTTCGTTTGCCATTGTCGCAGAATTGAACGAACGAATTTTTTATGACGACACTCATTTTGAAGTCCGCAGTTTTGGGCATACGGAAAAAATCAATTACTCGGACATTGTGAAAATAAAGCGAGAGTATATCCGCATAAAAACGGGGCGGCCAAGCGGTGGTCACTGGCGTTATTCCGTATGCATAAAAACGAATGGCAGCGAGCAGAAAATAATCGTGCCTTTCCCGCAGCTTATACACAATCCGCATTTGCAGGATTTGTTTTCTAGAATCAGAGACGTGAACGGCGAAGTGCAATGGAATGTGCCTTTAGATAAATCTTGAGGATGCCGAATCCTCGCCGTTATTCCCCGGACAGGGCCTCCACTGGATCCAGCCGGGCGGCGCGGGATGCGGGGGAAAGGCCGAAGAAGATTCCCACGAACAGGGAGAACACGAACGCCACCAGGCAGGCAGTCCAGCTGACGACGAAGCTTTTTGCCGACTGAACGTATTCTGCGGCGATGCTTATCGCTATTCCCAGGACTATACCGAGGAGGCCGCCCATCAGCGTTATGCTCGCGGACTCGACGAGGAACTGGCGGCGTATGAGCGCGGGGCTTGCGCCAAGAGCCTTGCGGATTCCTATCTCCTGCTTGCGCTCGGTGACGGTCACAATCATTATGTTCATTATCCCTATGCCGCCGACCAGCAGGGATATCCCCGCGACGACCGCAAGCAGCAGGCTGAGCACGCTCGTTATGGAACCCAGCTGCTCTATCATGCTCTGCATGGAGCTGGCGTAGACGGAGCCTTCCGTCCCGGTCAGGTTGTTGCAGTATTCTTCCAGCTTGGAGCTTAGGCTCACGGCAAGAGTCTCGTTTTCTGCCTGAACCATAACGGTGTCTGCGGCGGGGTTGGGCTTTATCTTGCGAGAGTAAAAGCCCCTGGGTATATAACATCCTTGGCTTGTGTTCTCCATGCCCGATGACTGCTCCTTGAGCACACCTATCACCGTGAAGCTGAAGGGGGCGTTGCTCGCCACAAGCATTACGCGCTTTCCCACCGCGTCGCCGTTGGGGAACAGGGTAGAGGCAATTGCGCTGCCCAGAATTATCTTCTGGGTTCCCTTCACGTCATCGGTCACGTCAAAGAACCTGCCGCTCTCCAGCTGTATGCCACATGCCTGCATGTAGTCAGTCTCGACCGCCGAGCACGAGGCGTTGCTGCTCGTTTCGCCATAGGAGATTGTCGCAGAAAGAGAGTTCTTGTACCATATTTTCCTGATACCCCCTATGCTGCCAAAAAGCTTCTCCCTGAAAGGCTCGTCAAAGCTCAGCGTGACCGCTGCCCGGCTCCTGCGGAAGAAGCCACCCGACAGGCTCACCATGTCCAGTCCTGCCGAACCGAAGGTGTCCTTGATTTTCTGTGTGGACGACTGCCCCAGGCTCATTATTACGATTACTGAGGCCACGCCTATGATAATGCCCAATAGTGAGAGAAAAGTGCGCATCCTGTTGCGCCTAAAGCTTTGCAGTGCGTCAAGGAAGTCCTCAAGCATCGGCGTGTCCTAAATCAGAACCGTTACCGCTCTATCTTCCAGAAGTCGAAGAGATCGGGATGCGTCTCTATCTTAAAGACGCTCTCCACTTCGTTATTCCGTCCGCCTTCTTCCCTGCTGCTTTCATGTGTCCTGACATAGGGTTCTACGCACTCAAGCCCCCGCCTGCCGTTCAGCCTGACCAGCCGCTTTGCTTCGCCCTTCACGTAGACGTAGCAGGGCTGAGGGCCTTCGTTCTGGTAGTCGTAGGCGTAGGTGATGAAGCTGTCGTTGTCGTAGAGAAAGAGGCCGACATTCTTGCCGCACTCCAGGCGGACTCCCAGCGTCCGGCAGAACTCCTCCCTTATGGCGTTCAGGACTTCGCGAGGAAGTTCCTGTATGTCGCTGAAGTCGTCCGGTACTACGAGCGTGACCATCTGCCCCAGACCGTAGCAGTCGCGGATCAGGATGGGAAGGTTCTTCCCAGCGGTCTGTCCTTTCAGAAGCATCCAGCTTGTATTGTTGCGGTGCTCCAGCAGGGGGAAGGATATTGCCTTGTGCGCCGGAACCTTGTATCCTTCCCAGCTGTCGGCTGTATAGTACTGGTAGTGGGTAGGTGTGAGATGCCGATCCCGCCAGCGGAGCGAGGTCATCTGTTCGATGGTCATTGTCATGGCTGGCGCATCGTCTACACTGATGCCGCTGTCTGCACTGATGGCACCGCATTGGGCTGAGCCAGCCGCTAACATCTGCCTGACGAAGCCGCTCGTGACGATGGCGTGGCCTCCTCCACGGACGTACTTCTCAAGCTTTGCCATTATGTCCCTGTCCGCACAAGATGCGGCGGTCAGGAATACGGCCTTTGCATTATCAGGGAAGAATGGGGTCGGCTCGAATGGTATTCCCTGCAAGCCCAGGTAGTCGGCAAGGTGATCCTCGCCCTGCGCGTTCACGGGGTGGTATTCAGCAAGACCGGTGCAATTGCCCACATTGCTCATCAGTGCGTCAATCTTCTTCATCTGGAAGCCCAAAGTCGGCACGAAGTAGTGGTCATACACGAGTGGCCAGCAGAATATCATCATCTCTCTTGCTCTGGCGAATGCCGTCAGGTAGGCCTGCTCAAGGTATGCCTCCATAGGGTAGCACTGGAATGCGTCGAACCAGCCGCCGCCGTTCCTGCCGGGGGCGAGATTTTCCATCCAGCGGACGAGCGAGTACGACAGGTAGCGGGGCAGGGTCTGATCCTGATCCATTGTGTTGCGGGTCTCGGTGCCGGTGTATACGCCGTCAAAGATGTCCTTCTGCTCACCGGGATTGTAGCCTGCCTCCGCGTAGCTTTCCATCCAGTTGGGGTACTTGATGATAACGCGACAGCGTGGGTTTACCTTCTTGGCAGGGGCTACGATGACGTTGCGGCTCACGTTCTTCATCATGTCAAGCCGGTAGTCCTGCCAGGAGCGGCTGCCCTTCGCCTTGATGCAGTCCTCGCACGTGCAGTTGGTGAAGTAGTAGTCATCAAGAATGATTTCATCGAATATGCTTGCGGTGAACTCGATGTTCTTCTGAATCTGCGCCCGGAAGTCCTTGTCAGTGTAGCAGTAGGTGTCGAACAGCCGCTGGCTCTTGTGTTCCTTTCCTGCAATCGGCCCCTCGCCCGAAGTCGTCGTGAAGCCTGCCGCAACTTCAACCCCGTGCTTCTCAAAGAAACCCTTGAGCGCGACAAGCTTTTCCCGGCTTGCGAGTTCCCCTGACCGATATGGTTCGATGTATACCTTGTCCACCCCGATGTACTGATTAAAGAAGGCCAGTTGTCCTTCTAGCTCCTCTTCCTTTACGCGAATCACCCAGTGGGCAGGGCAATACAGCACCGACTTGAAATTCTTGAAATGACCCATAAGGCAAACCTCCTTGTGTTATGCCATCTATATTTGTTTATGCCTAAAAATTGAACACCGGAACTCCTTCATGCAGGAACAGCATGAGCTTTTGATAGCGTTCTATCCAGTCCCCTCTCCCCGCCGTCGCATGTCGCTCTTTATGCTGCCGTCCAGTATGTGGATGCAGCGGTTCGTTATGCTTCCTATGCGGGGGTCATGCGTGACGATGACGACGGTTGTGCCTTCCGTCTTGTTTATCCTGTAGAAAAGCTTGAGCACGGCCTTGCCTGTCGCAGAGTCCAGCGCACCGGTCGGCTCGTCGGCGAGGATTATCTTGGGGCGGGTCACGGTTGCCCGCGCGATTGCAACGCGCTGCTTCTGCCCGCCCGACAGCTCGTAGGGGTGGTGTCTCACCCTGTCGGAAAGCCCTACTTTCTCCAGTGCCTGCATCGCCATCTCCTGCCTCTGTCTCTTGCTTATCCCTTGATAGCGCAGGGGCAGCATCACGTTCTCCAATACCGACATGGAGTTTAAAAGGAAATACTGCTGGAACACGAAGCCCACCGTCCTGTTGCGCAGGTATGCAAGCTCCTTCTCATCCATTTTGGAGGTCTCCTTCCCGTTTATCTTGACGATTCCGGCAGTCGGCCTGTCCAGGCAGCCTATCATGTTCATGCAGGTGGATTTGCCTGAGCCGGACGGCCCCATGATGGAGACGAACTCCCCCTCGCGTATGGAGAAAGAAATCCCCCTGAGCGCGTGCACCTTCTGGTCTCCCATCGCGTAGACCCGCTTGACATCCTGCATTTCTATTACGGCGCAGCTTCCCATTTGTCCTCCTGTCAGCGGCGCGGCATCCCGGAGCCGCCGTTCCTGCCGCCACCTCCCGGCATACCGCCCATTCCGCCGCGTACCGCGTTCATGCCAGACTTGGGGCCGCTGGACTGCGCCTCAAGCACGTCGCCCGCACTGACGTTGCCGCTGAGGATTTTGACATAGCCCGCTCCGTATGGCTGGACGCTCACCTGAACCTTCTCGCCCGTTCCGCTCTTAACGACGAACGCCTTGCCGTCCTCCCGCCCTATCGCGTAGCTTGAGACAAGCAGGAATGTCTCCGGAGGGGCTACCTGTATCTTGCCAGAGAACGAAAAGTTGGGCAGTATGACGGAAGGGTATTCGTCTATTCGGAGCTTGGCCTTGACCACCGTTGCCCCGCGCGAGGTTGTCTCCCCGATGGCGGGCCAGCTGACGACCAGGCCTTCCACCGTCCCCTCGGTGTAGGCGGGGAATGTGAACGTGACTTTCTGCCATACGGCAAGGCTTGCCACGTCGGTCTCGGCAATCTCCACCTCTGCGGTGAGATAGGACTTGTCCACGATTGTACCCACTGAGTCCTTTGTCGCGAGGGAGTCGCCTACGGACGCGCTGATGGCGGCGATGATTCCATCGAACGTGGCCGTGACCTTGCGCTCGCTTATCTTCTGTTCGAGCGAGGCCTTCTCGGTTTTCATCAGCTCGTATTCCTTGGCCGATCCGTTTATCTTGGTCACCTGCATGTTCAGCAGGTGCTTCTCTAGGTTGTACCTCTGGGTGGTGTCGTCCAGCTGCAATATCACGTCCCCCTTCTTTACCTCATCTCCCTGCTTGACGTACACTGCGATTACCGTACCGTCGGAGAGAGCCTGCAGGGTCTGCGACTGCGCGGCCTGAACAGTGCCGCTTATGTCTATGACGTTCTCGTAGGTTTCCTCCCTTACGGTGTAGGTCAGCTTGTCCGACTTGGAGGAGCCGAGGAACTTTCGCGCAAGGAACAGACCCGCCCCGATGAAGGTGGCAAGCAGCAGGATAATGATGGCGAGCCTGAGCCTTCCCCTCATCTATCTTCCTCCCTTTCGCCTTCCTTTCCGCTGCCAGATGCCACTTCATCCAGCAGGGAAAGCTCTTCGTCCCGCACGAAGAGGAGCTTCACCTCTGCGTTGTAAATAAGAAGCTCCAGGTCGTTTATCATCATCTGAATCCGGTAGTTTCGCATGTTTGTCTGGGCTGACCTGTACTCGCCCTCGGTGACCATACCCGCCTTGTACCATTTGAGCGTGTCGGCCTCAAGTGACTTGTACAGCTCGTAGGAATCCTCGTTGCCCTTCTTGCTCCAGAGCAGGTTCTCAAGGCTTTCCCGCTTTTCCTCGACCTTATGTTCCCATTCGTCCCTCGCGCTCCTTATGTCCAGCATTTCCTGATCTTCGGCGATATCCTGCTGCTGCCGGGAAATCCTGTCGGTCATGAACTTGGTCGGGTTGAGCGAGAGGTTCATAGTGTACACAGGGGAATGGTCATCACCTGTTACGGGAACGCTGATGCCCGCACCGGCGGAAAGTGCCCCGCCTCCCAGGGCAAGGTCAAGCCCTCCGTCCACGGTGTCGCTTCCCGCCGCGCTTGAGTTGCCGAATGTGTAGCCGCCGTTGGCGGACAGGGAGAAAGGCTTGTTGGCCTTGCGGGAGAGGGAGTTTATCTTGTTGGTCCAGACTGCGCTTTCCACGGCGGAATAGTCCGCCTCACTGAATGACTGTATGTCCAGCCCTTCCACCTTGGGAATGTCATCGGGCAGCCAGTCCAGGGGGTCTGCCTCCTTGTACTCCGCCCCGCATTTTCTTGCGAAAAGTTTTATGTCCTTCTCCAGCCCGCGCCTGTAGTTTGAGACGTTGTGCTCGTCGGTCTTTACCTTGGTCTCTGCCTGCCGGTACTTGAGTGACGTGGCCTCGTAGCCTTTTACCCTGACTTCTTGAAAGCTGAGCTTGTCGTCCCAGAGGGTATTCTCCGCGCTCGTAAGCTTGGCCGCGGCATCAAAGAGGGATTTCAGCTCCGTGTAGAACGCCTGTTCCTGCTTGACAAGTCCGTCCGCCAGTGCCCGCTGCGCCTCAAGCACTGACCGGTCTGCCTTGAGCAGGGCTATATTCCGTTCCTCCATGACCCCGGAGTACAAATCCAGGCTGAGCGACAGGGATGTGCTGGAGTTTTTTTTCTCGCCGTCCGAGAAGGCAAGGTTGGATGATATGCCCAGCTTGAGGTTTCTGGCCGCCGGGTAGCCCACGCTCGCGGAGGGCCTGAGGCTCAGCGAGCCGTCTCCCGCCGTGTTGATGACCACCGAGCCTGATGAAAGCTGGACGGCGATTCCGTTGGATATGGCGGAAGACTTCCTTGACAGCATCCTGTCTTTGAGCGAGAGGGTCAGTTTCTTTACCGTAAGGCTGTTCCTGAGGTAGCCTTCCAGCAGGTCGGACGTCCTTTCCCCGGCGAAAAGCAGGCTTCCCGCCGCAATCAGCAGGAATGACGCGATGATGCGCTTGAGTAGGGGGCTTTGTGTGGCAGCTCTGTGGCAGGGCATACGGACATTGTAACGCAAAAGGGGCATTTATGAAAATAAATTTTGTTATGAAGCCAGAAAAGTGATGATTAATATGGTATAACAGGCGACAGGTTTGGTATAGTTCCCTATCGTAGGGAATGTATACGCATCGAAAAAAACGAAACGTATGTTACAAATGTTGCAATAGCTCCATTTTACAACATAGAAGGATGTGCAGCTCTGTCTGTAAAAATAAATGACAGGGCGTATTATGGAGAATCAAATACTGTCCATGTTATTCTGGATGATAAAAATGGAGTGTGATGCTGTTACCGCCAGACATCTTGTTTTGCAATTAATCGTATTATCAGGAGCCGCGTGACAGAAGGAAGTCTCCTATACCCTGCGACACACAAAAATGGGGCTTGCCCAGTTTTTAGATATGTCCTATATTATACTATATGAATAGCTTTGTCAGGCTGATGGGCATAATGTTTGTTTTGGGCTTTGTCTGTGTGCCACGTCAATGATGAGTCTTTACCGTAGATTTCTTGCCGCTACTTTTGCTTGTCTTTTAATCTTTGGGCTGTCAGCTTGTGCCGCGAAAAGCCCTGGCACAGGGGATGTCGTGGTGCTTTTTACTGGTGATGTGCACTGCGGTATAGACTCTGGTTTTGGTTATGCGGGACTATGGCAGATACGGCGGGAACTGGAAGAACAAGGCTGCCCGACGCTTCTTGTGGACTGCGGAGATTGCATACAGGGGGAGCCTGTCGGGATGGTCAGTCAGGGAGCGGTCATTGTGGATTTGATGGGCATGCTGGGCTATGACGCTGCTGTTCCCGGCAACCACGAGTTTGACTATGGGACAGACCGGCTGCTGGAGCTGGCAGGCGAGGCTTCATTTCCTTATATATGCTGCAACTTTACCAGAAAAGAGGAGTGTGTTTTTCTCCCATATATAATCAAGGAAGCGGGCGGAATCAGGATTGCCTTTGTCGGTGTTACAACTCCTACGACTATTGTTTCTTCTTCACCTTCTTATTTCAAGGACTTGCACGGCAGCTATATATACTCTTTTATGCAGGACAGGGCAGGTGACGCTCTTTACAAAGCGGTGCAGGACGCTGTTGATGCAGCAAGGTCTGAGGGGGCTGATTACGTCTACCTGTTGGCGCACCTTGGGAGCAATGCACAGTGCAGTCCTTGGACTTGTGAGGACGTAATTTCACATACAGAAGGAATCGATGTGTGTTTGGACGGCCATAGCCACGACAGCGACAGGCTTGTGCTACGGAACAAGAACGGCAAGAAGATTGTCAGGGCTGCGGCGGCTAGCAAGCTGGACTGCATAGGCTACAGCGTTATACCGGGTGGAAATATAGGGAGGAAAAGAAAGGGTAGGATAAAAACGGATGTCTGGCATTGGTCTGACAGGTGTGATGAGCCTGAGTTTGCAGACTTGCAGAACGATATGGCATACTGTATCTCTGGTATAAAGGATGGGCTTGATGAAATTTTTGGAAGGGAGCTTGCTGTCTTGCCGTATACTCTTTCTGGAGCGGATTCCAAGCGTATGGAAAGTGAACTGGGAGACTATTGCACGGATGCTTTAAGAAAGTTGACAGGAGCTGATGTCGCCCTGATGAACGGAGGGGGTATAAGGGGAGATTTGTCCGAAGGCAGCGTGACCTATTGGGATATCCTTACGGCCTTTCCTTTTGGCAACTCTGTAGCTGTGATAAAAGCCTCAGGGCAGCAGATACTGGATGCTCTGGAGTGGGGAGCCAGGTCTCTTCCTTCTGGCAGCGGAGGCTTTTTGCAGGTGTCGGGAATGAGATACGAGCTGGATACTTCCGTGCCCAGTCCCTGCATTACCGATGAGAGGGGGATGTGCTCCGGGATACAGGGCGAAAGGCGTGTACGGAAAGTCATCGTAGGGGACAAGGCTCTTGATATGGATAGAATCTATACGGTTGCAGGCCCGGATTACATTCTTGTAAATCAGGGGGATGGCTTTACTGCATTTGACGGGGCGGAGCTGCTTTATTATGAAGAGGGAATAGAGTTTTGTATTGCGCAGGCACTTTATGACGGACTTATGC
This sequence comes from Treponema sp., assembly GCA_017453705.1. GTDB lineage: Bacteria > Spirochaetota > Spirochaetia > Treponematales > Treponemataceae > Treponema_D. The sequence goes on along the minus strand of JAFTEK010000365.1, from coordinate 5,529 downwards.
CCCAAAAGGCTCAGCGTATAAAAATATATGGGCATCTCTAAAAACTCGCATCTGGCTGTTTTTGGAGAATGTCCATATATTGTTATTAGCGTGCACCGGTGGTGAAATGGTGAAAGCCGCCGATGCGTTTTTTTGCTTGTACTGCGAGCCTTTTGAAAGAGCCTCTTTTAGTTACCGAATATATCAAAGTAGCCTGCGATAAAGACCGTGAGAATTATGAGAGGTGCTATGTAACGCAGGTAAAAGCGGACAAGCTTGTTCTTGGGGAACTTAAGTCCTTCGCCTTGATCTGTCTCTGCAACGAACTTGTCCCAGCCCCAGCCGTTCTTCCATGTGCAGAACAGGATGAAGATCAGCGATCCGATGGGCAGCAGGTTCTGGCTTACTATGAAGTCCTCAAGAGCGTCAATCGAGCCGATGTGCTTTCCGAAATGCACGGATGACCAGACGTTCATTCCCAGGGCTGCGGGTGTTGCCAGTATGAGTATCGCCACGAAGTTTATAATGACGGACTTGCGGCGTGACCAGCCAAAGCGATCCATCGGGAAAGCCACGATGTTTTCAAATACGGCAACCACTGTAGAAAGGGCTGCGAAAGACATGAACAGGAAGAAGAATGCCCCTACGATGCGTCCTGCGACGGGGCCCATCGCGTTGAACACGTTGGGCAGGGAGACGAAAGCCAGTCCTGCTCCGGAAGATGACTCTACGCCGAATGCGGCACAGGATGGGAATATTATTAGCCCCGCGCAGATTGCTACAAATGTATCCAGCCCTATGACGCGCAGCGCCTCGCCAGTGAGCGAGTGCTTTTTGTCAATGTAGGAACCGAATATTTCCATGGAGCCTATGCCCAGGCTCAGCGTAAAGAAAGCCTGTCCCATTGCGGCATAGACTGTATCCCAAAGTCCGTGTTCTCCACTCACGAGAGCTTTGAAGTTCGGCTTGAGGTAGAAGGCATATCCTGCCCCGCTGCCTGGTAAGAAGGCAACGTAGATTGCAAGGCCTACCATAATGATGAAAAGGGCGGACATCATGAACTTTGTTATACGTTCAACTCCTTTTTGTAGCCCCAGAAAACAGGAGCCAAAACCCAGCACGGTCACGACAGCCATCCAGAAGAGCAGTGTTGATGGTGTTCCCACCGTTGCTCCGAAGGCCGCTCCTATCTGGTCGGGGGTCATGCCGACGAACTTACCGCTGAGCATCTCAACGAAATACTTGAGGAACCAGCCTGAGACCACTGTATAGAACATCATCAGCAGGTAGTTGCCGGCGACTGCAAAAACGTTATACCAGTGCCAGTGTGTTCCTTCGGGTTCCAGTTTTTCAAATGCTGCCGCCATGCTCTTGCGTGAGGCGCGTCCAACGGCGAACTCGCAAATCATCACAGGACGACCCAGGACTACAAGGAAAAAGAGGTAAATCAGGACAAATGCCGCCCCGCCATACTTTCCAGTTATAAAGGGAAATCTCCATACGTTTCCAAGACCTATTGCACAACCTGCAGACAGTAGAAGAAAGCCCAGTCTGCTTCCAAGCTTTTCGCGAACATGCTCGCCCATATCATACTCCTAGGAACGCTTTTGCGTACTTTTTTGTTTGTCATTCTAGCATAAAACTCACAAGGGTGCAATCTTGTGTGCTACTTGAGTTTTTTTGCTGTAAGTGCGATAATGCAGGGCTAGGAGGCTTTATGAAGGCAAAAAGCTTTATGATTTTACTGGCCGCCATGACGGTTATTCTTTCTTCCGGGTTGCTGTTTGCAGATGAAGTTGCATCAACAAAACTTGATGGGCACACCTATACCCTTTATGATAACGCCTGTAGTTGGGCAGAAGCCAAGAGTTTCTGTGAGGAGCAGGGCGGACATCTGGCTACAATTGCTTCAAGAAGCGAGCAGAAGGCCATTGTTTCCCTTTTGAAATCAGGAAAAAAGAACTACTATTGGATTGGGGCTACCAGGGGCGGCAAGACGGGGCGCTTTACATGGATAACAGGCGAGCCGTTTTCCTATGCTGACTGGGATCCAAAGGCGGAATCAGACACGACCGCCACTAACAAGAAGTCCTTGATGATATACAAAAGCACCGGAAGGTGGTGTGATGAGAACGGTGATAAGCCTTCTGGTAAAGCTTCTTACTTGCAGAAATATGGGTTCATCTGTGAATGGGAAGGTGATGCTCCTCTTTCTGCATCATCCGCTAAAGGAGACGGTTCGGACGGCTCGGATTCTTCTGATTATGCTATCTTGATGGAAAAAGGCGATAGCATAAGGCTTGGGAGTGGAAGCTGGAAAAGCTCTGACACTTCCATAATCAAGATAAGCAAGAAGGGAAAGGCTACCGCAATAGGAGAAGGCATGGTCACCCTTGCATCCAGTGCAGGAATGAAGCTTGTAATCAAGGTTGTGGAAGAAGAATAAGCAACCTCTTCTATATGCAGTAGTCGAATCCTGAGAACTCGCGGTTCTTTTCCGCGAGCTGCTCCAAGGTGAACGAGTCAACGAACTCGTTCATGTTCTTCTCGAATTCTTTCCAGAAAGCTTCCGTCGCCCGTGATACCAGGCATGAGGCTTCGGAAGGTGTACGGGGAGAAAGATCTCCCTCCATGGCCCGCAATATCTCACCGACTGTATATTCGTCCGCCTTCTTGCCCAGCTTGTAGCCGCCACCACAGCCCCGGTTGCCTATGATAAGTCCCGCCTTGCCCAGTTTTATAAGAATCTGCTCCAGGTACTTGAGCGAGAGATTTCTCCTGTGGGAAAGAATCTTAAGCGGGACGAAGTCGTCCGAATCCATTTCCGCAAGGTCTGTCATAACTAGGAGGGCGTACTGGCCGCGTGTTGAGATTTTAAGCATCTCTTTTTACCTCTTCTATTGCACTTTTTATCTTTTCAAGGGCATCTTGCAGGATGGGGCGGGGGGTGGCTATGTTTATGCGCTGGAAGTTCTCTCCTTCCGGCCCGAACATCGTCCCCCTGTCCAGCCAGACTTTTGCCTTGTTCACGATTATGTAGTCAAGCTCCGAGTCGCTCAATCCCAGGGCTGAGAAGTCCAGCCATAGAAGGAAGGTTCCCTCCGGCTCCACCAGACGGACTTGCGGCATATTTTCTGCAAGGTAGCTCCTTAGGAATTCAAGGTTGCTTTCTAGGTGCTTTTTCAATGCCTCAAGCCATTCCTTGCCGCTTGTGTAGGCCGCGCGGGCGGCCGTAAGCCCCATTATGCTGGGCTCATCGTAGCCGGTCTTGTCCTTCTCATCGTGGAACTTCTTGCGCAGGGCTGGGTTCTGGATGAAGTTTGTCGAAAACTGCAAGCCCGCCAGGTTGAACGTCTTGCTCGGTGACATGGACACTATGCAGTTCTCCGCTGTCTCTTTGGAGATAGTCGAGTAGACCGTGTGCTTGTTAGGCTCGTATACGAAGTCGTTGTGAATCTCGTCCGCGAAGACCATGACATCGTGCCTGAGGCAGATGTCGGAAATCTTCTTTAGCTCATCATGTGTCCAGACGCGTCCGACCGGGTTATGGGGGCTGCACAGGATAAAGAGCTTGACTCTGTTCTCTGCAATCTTCCGCTCAAAGTCCTCGAAGTCTATCTGGTACTTTCCGTCTTTTTCTATGAGTGATGATGTTACTAGCCGGCGGCCGTTCAGTTTGATCATATTCTTGAAAGGATAGTACACCGGGGTCTGGATAAGAACGGCATCCCCTTCCTTTGTTACGGCACGTATTGCGCATGAGATGGCAAAGACCACACCGGGCGTTGTCACGACTGTGCGATGGTCAAATTCAAAGTCGTGCTCGCTTTTCATCCAGGCTGCAAGTGCCTCGTGAAAGCTGTCATCCAGACAGGAGTAGCCGAAAATCCCATGATTTACCTTATTATGGAGGGCTTCCAGTATGGACGGGGCTGTGGGAAAGTCCATATCCGCCACCCAGAGGGGAAGCACGTCAGCGGGCTTGCCCCTTACTGTGGCTAGGTCTGTCTTTATTGCGTTGCTGTTCCTGCGGTCGGTCAGTCTGTTGAAATCAAATTCCATCACATTTCCTCCCTTGAGGTGAATTTTGACCAGTTTCAAAAGCCTATCTGGACTTTTGAAACTGCCTCTATTACTTTTTTTTGAGTTCACCTATTGACTTACTAGGTTTCTTGTAGTATAACGTTAATTGCCTATCAAGTCAATGGGTTTTGTAAGGAGCGATTATGGCAAAGATTTTGGACCAACCGCGCTACAAGTGCGCGCTGGCGGCGATGCAGACTGTGCAGGCCATCCCCGGGGCTATCCCCATTTTACATTCAGGGCCTGGCTGTGCCTCCAAACTGAATGACAACAACGGAACGAGCGGACGTTACAGCCCTAACATTTTCCCCTGCAGCTCCATAAGCGAGAAGGAAGTTGTCTTTGGCGGAAGCAATAAGCTCCGCTCTACCATAGAGAACGCACTCAAGGTTATAGACGCTGACCTCTTTGTGGTTCTTTCTGGATGCACGGGCGAGATAATCGGGGATGACATAGAGGAAGTCGCCGGAAACTTTGCCGATGCCGACAAGCCGGTTGTCTGGGCGAAGACTCCCGGATTCAAGGGCAACAACTATGTGGGGCATGACTGGATCTTGAAGTCCTTGTTCGAGCAGTATCTGGCGGACTCGGAGAGCAAGACGGAGAAGGGGCTTGTCAACCTCTTTGTCTCACCCCCTCAGCAGGATCCCTACTGGCTCGGAAACTTGCGCGAGATAGAGTCGCTCCTTTCAGCAATCGGACTTAAGCCAAACACGATTTTTGGCTTTGGCCGCTCTCTGGACAACCTGAAGAGAATCCCCAATGCCGAGTTCACGATTCTCGTTTCTCCTTGGGCGGGGCTGGAGAGCGTTAAGTATCTGGAGAAGCGTTTCAACATACCCCTGCTGCAATATCCTGTCCTTCCGATTGGGGCGAGCGAGAGCAGCAAGTTCCTGCGTGCTGTTCAGGAGTTCACCAAGGCGGACAAGGATTTGGTGGAGAAGGTCATAAGCGAGAAGGAGGCGGAATTCTACTATTATATAGAGCGTTTCGCTGACACCCTGCTGGAGACCCGCATTCTGGGAAAGAGGTTCACGGTTGTGAGCGACAGCCAGTATTCACTTGCCGTCACCAAGTTCCTGGTCAACGACATGGGGCTGTTCCCGCAGAAGGTGTTCGTGACCGATGACGCTCCCAAGTCCTTCCGGGACAAGATTGCCGAGGAGACCAACCGCCTGAACTATGGCATAACAACCGAAGTTCAGTTCACGACGGACGGCCACGACATCCACGAACAGATAAAGGCAGCTGACTTTGCGGGAACTCCGCTCATCCTGGGGTCAAACTGGGAGAAGAAGCTTGCCGCGGAAATAGGAGCGCACTTTGTCAATGTGAGCTACCCAATGCTGGAAAAACTGATCATAAACAGCCACATAGCAGGATACTCCGGGGGGCTGCATCTTCTGGAGCAGATTTACACGGCGGCTATGAGCAAGCTCAAGCTGTAGGAAATAAGGGAGAAAGATA
>JAFTEK010000364.1 GCA_017453705.1 Treponema sp. | reverse complement strand
CCTCAAGATTCCGGTTGATAAGATAGGTGCTTTGATTGGTCCCGGTGGAAAGAACGTCAAGGCTCTCTGTGCCCAATTTGGTGTTACAATCAACACTGATGATGATGGAACCGTTACCATTTACGGCAAGACCGGAAAGGCTGCTGATGATGCTAAGGGGGCTGTCAAGGCAATCTGCGAAGATCCTGAGCCAGGTACAATATATCAGGGCACGGTCAAGCGAATAATGGACTTTGGGGCTTTTGTCGAGATTCTTCCCGGCAAAGAAGGGCTCTGCCATATCTCAAAGCTTTCACGGAATCGCGTGGAGAAGGTTACGGACGTGCTCAAAGAGGGGCAGGTCATACCCGTCAAGCTGCTTGAAGTGGACAAGATGGGCAGGTTGAACCTTTCATACATTGATGCAATTGAAAATCAGGGAAAGTAACTAGGGAAACACTGAATAATCCGAATGTGGGTTGTTCAGTGTTGGCTCCAAAATTATAATCCTGAGATGATAAGACCCGGATAAAGTCCGGGTCTTTTTTATTCCAGTGAGTCCAAATCGGATGAGGCAGCTTGTATTTGGCTTGCGGCGCTGTTTATTTCCGCAGTGGACACAGTTAAAGATGAAATGCTTTCATTTATTTGCTCCAGGCTGCCTGTTATTTCCTCAAAGGACTGAGACTGCCCCTCTATCTTGTTTTTTATCTCGGCTGCGCGGATGGAATTTCCTTCTGCGCAGTTTTTTATATCTTTCAGGTGTTCCTCTAGTTCCTTTGACATAGCCATCTCGCTCTCTATGAGCATGGTTGTGTTCTTGGACGAAGATGAAAGGGCGGCGGAGGCATCCTTTAGATCCTTTATGTGCCTCTGTATCTCCTTTGTGCTTTCTACGACTGAATCCGCAAGTCTTTTGATTTCTGACGAGACTATGTGGAAATTCCTGCCGGCCTTTCCTGCTCCGACAGCTTCAAGTTCTGCGTTGAATGCGATTATCCTGGTCTGGCTTGCTATGTCTTCTATGAGGTTCATAACCTCATCTATGCTGCTGGCCTGGCGGGACAGGCTGTCCACACAGCTGATTATTTTTTTGTTGGATTCATCTATTCTGCCTATTTGCTCAAGGTTCTCGCTGACAGAGCCTAATGATGAGAGCATCTGGGAATCCATTGACTCGCAGCTGGAAGCGACGGATTCCACCTTGACCCTTATATCCTTTATAGAGGAATTCATATCCCTGACGATGGCATTTATCTCTGTGACGCTTGTGTTCTGCTCGTTAGCTGTGGCTTGAAGTTCCCTGGAGATGGCTGCCAGGTTATTGGAAGTCTCCTGGATTTTTAGGCTTATGTCCTTTATATGGGATATGAGCGAAGTGAAGCCCTTTGAGGTTTCGTTAACCAGGTGTTTGCTATATTGCAGGGAGTCAAAGAGGTTTGTCTCGATATAGAAGGTTGGGTCCTTTTCATTTATTATCTCTTCAAGTTTTTCGCCCATGCTGTCTGCGTAGTCACAGAGCTTCTTTCTGACTAGCATACAGAGCTTTAGGTAAAAGGCTGCGTTTATCAGTGTGATGACGATATTTCTTGCTATCATACTGAATCGGTCAGCGTCCGTGACAATGTAGTTTGCAAAATACTGCTGTGCCATCATATACGAGACAATCGTAATGTATATCCAGGGAATAATCAGATATATGAGGCAACGTAAGCCCAGTGACATCCCGAATGACT
>JAFTEK010000363.1 GCA_017453705.1 Treponema sp. | reverse complement strand
TTTCCAAGGGGCAAGCATTGAAACAGATGATTTGAAAGGTTATCTGGGCAGTGAGGAGCAGAAGAAGGACGATTCTCTTCTTCCCGCCAAAGTCTCCAAAGAAACACTCTCAAACATAATAGGCAAGATAAAAAAAGCAAGCCGTCCAGTCCTTTACGCCGGAAACGGAATCCGCCTGTCAGGGGGATATTCGGAGTTCAGGGCTGCCGTGGAAAAGCTGGGCATCCCAGTCTGCACCTATTGGGACTCGATTGACCTGATTGAGACAGAACACCCCCTCTATGTAGGACGCGGAGGTAACATGGGCGACAGGCCGGGCAACTTCGCCGTGCAGAACGCGGACCTCATTCTCGCCGTCGGAAACCGCCTTCCAATCCGTGTGACAGGTTACGACTACAAGACCTGGGCAAGGGAAGCTGAGGTTATCATGGTGGACATAGACCCCGCGGAGCTGAAAAAACGAACGATACACGTGGAGATGCCAGTCCATGCCGATGCGAGGGATTTCTTTGCAGGATTAAATGCGATGCTGGAAAATGAGCCGCATCCTGTTTTCAATGGAAAGGATTGGATTACCGCATGCCAGAACTGGAAAAAGAAATATCCTGTGGTGCTTGAGCGTCACAAGAATGAATCTGACGGTTTTGCAAACGCATATGCGGCGTTCGACATCATAAGCAGGGCATTGCCTGAAAACACCGTGACTGTCACGAGCAATGGTACCTGCTGCGTGGCGGGGCATCAGACATGGATCATCAAAGACGGTTCCCGATTCTTCAACAACAACGCGATAGCCAGCATGGGCTACGGACTTCCAGCCGCAATCGGAGCATGCGTGGCAAACGGACAAAACACGACGATATGCCTTGAAGGAGACGGCTCCATAATGATGAACCTTCAGGAGCTGCAGACAATCGTGACCAACCGGCTTCCCATAAAGATAATCCTGATAAACAATCAGGGCTATCATTCCATACGGCAGACGCAGACGAATTTGTTTTCATCTCACAGCAAGGTAGGCATAGGACCGGAAAGTGGAGATTTGTCATTTCCTGAATACAAGAAAATCGCCGCAGCATTCAGGATTCCTTACTCAGAAGCACATTCAAACGATGAGGTCACAAAGGAATTTGACAGCATGATGAAAAAGCCTGGTTTCGCCATGCTTGAAATATTTGTGTCCACGGTACAGTTCTTTGAGCCAAAAAATACAGCACGGAGAATTGATGACGGAACCCTTGTAAGCGCACCGCTGGAGGATTTGGCACCATTCCTGCCAAGGGAAGAACTTAAGGGAAATATGTTCGTAAAGATGCTTGACGCAAGCATAAAACAACCCGCCAAAGCTACCGTTAGGGGGGGGGTAACTCATTATAAAGCAATAAATTACATATGCAGTCTACCCAAAAGGGAGGCTGCATAAATGTCCATACAGCTTTTGGACTGCACCCTCAGGGACGGCGGCTACATCAACGACTGGGAATTCGGTCACAACAATCTGGTAAGCATTTACCAACGGCTCGTGGCGGCAAAGGTTGGCATAATCGAAGTCGGCTTCATCGATGACCGCCGCCCCTTTGACATGAACCGGAGCATATTTCCGGACACCGAATCAATCGGAAGGATATACGGAAAGATTCAGCCCAAAGCTCCGATGACCGTGGGCATGATTGACTACGGCACCTGTGACATAAGGAATATACAACCGTGCAGTGAATCATGGATTGACGGAATCCGGGTCATCTTCAAGAAGCACCTGATGCACGAGGCGATGGACTACTGTGCCAAGGTAAAGGCTCTTGGCTACAAGGTATTCTCGCAGCTGGTCTCTATAACAAGCTATAATGACAGCGAGCTGCTGGAGCTTGTGCGGCTCGTTAACGATGTGCAGCCGTATGCAGTCTCAATGGTTGACACATACGGACTTCTTACTCCTGCGGACTTACTGCATTATTATGAGATTCTTGATAGAGCCGTAAAACCAGGCATAGGCATAGGCTTCCACGCGCACAACAACATGCAGCTCGCATACGCGAACGCCCTAACATTCATCCATAAAGAGGGCAAGCACGACATCATCGTGGACGGAACCCTCTACGGCATGGGAAAGAGCGCGGGAAACGATCCGATTGAGCTTGTCGCAAACTACATGAACGGGCATTTTGGAAAAGATTACGACATAGACCAGATGCTTGAAGCCATAGAGGAGAGCGTCATAGACATATACCACAAATACCCCTGGGACTACAAGACCTTCTTCTACCTTTCGGCAAAGAACAAATGCCACCCCAACTACGTCTCCTACCTGCAGTCCAAGTCCAACCTGTCCGTAAGCGACCTGGACAGGCTGCTTTCTTCCATAGAGCCGGATGAGAACAAGCTCCTGTACAAGAAGGAGATTGCCACAGCCCTGTACGACGGATACAGGACGCAGACCTGCGATGACAGCCATTCACTGTCCGATTTGCAGGAATACCTGACAGGGCATAAGGTTCTGATAATCGGTCCCGGAAAAAACATACGCCTGCAAAAGGAGAAAGTACAGCAGTTCCTGAGCGAGGAAAAGCCCATCTGCATTTCCATAAACTACATTCCAGACAGCATAAGAACCGATGTTGTGTTCGTCACAAACGGACACCGTTATCTGGAGATGACAGATGACCTTATGGAAGAAGGAACAAAGGGGCTGAGAATACTCGCCACGTCAAATGTCACTCCAAAATCAAAGGCCTTTGACTTTACCGTCAACCGGGAGCCGCTGCTGGAACGAAACGAGAATATAATCGACAACTCCTTTCTCATGCTTCTGAAAGTCCTGCAAAAAGCCTCTGTTACAGAAATCTATTGCGCGGGACTGGACGGCTATTCAGACAGGGAGGACAACTACTTCAACCCCAAGATGGAATACAGCTTCGTGAAGACCGAGGCAATACGGATGAACCATCATATACGGAGCGTCCTGCAGGATTTGAGCACCGACATGAACATTCACTTCCTGACATACTCACACTATCAGGAAGATGACGAAAGGGACTAGGAGAAAAAGATGAAGCAGCGGGTTGCAGATTACATAGCGGACTTTCTTGCAAATAACGGAATAACCGATATATTCACGGTGACGGGAGGGGGCGCGATGCACCTGAACGACGCGTTCGGCCACCACCCCAAACTGCACTGCACCTACAACCACCACGAGCAGGCCTGTGCGATTGCGGCGGAAGGCCATGCCCGCTACAGCAGGAACATAGCCGCCGTATGCGTCACGTCAGGACCGGGGGCAATAAATGCCCTTAATGGAGTCGTAGGTGCCTACCAGGATTCAATCC
>JAFTEK010000362.1 GCA_017453705.1 Treponema sp. | reverse complement strand
TGGGATAATAGCCGCCGTGAACAAGAACCGCTGGCCTGATCAGCTGATTCAGGTGTTCATTATGCTATTTATCTCCGTGCCTGCATTCATTTATGCCTTCCTGCTCCAGTATATCGTCGGCTACAAGCTGGGGCTATGTCCTCTGGTCTTTGGTGACGGAACGGACTGGTTTTCATGGAAGATGCTACATTCCGCAATCATGCCCGTGCTCGCGCTCTCGTTCGGGCCTGTCGCGGGCAATATGCGCCTTATTCGCGCGGAATTGACGGAACAGCTTACCTCCGAATATATGCTGCTGGCTCGCACTAAAGGGCTGACCAAGAGGCAGGCAACAGTCCGTCATGCCCTGCGCAACTCAATGGTTCCGCTTATGCCTTCGTTTCTGGGGGAATTCATCGGCATACTGGGCGGTTCTATGATTATAGAACAGATTTTCGCCGTTCCCGGTATAGGCCGCAGCTATGTGCAGTCCATCGCCGTAAAAGACTACTCTGTGTTCATGGCAATCTCCATGTTTTACGTCGCGATTGGCCTGACAGCGGGAATTGTCAGTGACCTTTCCTACGGCTTTATCGATCCCCGCATTCGTATGGGAGCTGGCAAAAACAATTCCCGCTAGGAAAGCGATGGCGGACACCCTGACCACTTCTCAACGCCATAACAATATGTCCCACATACACAGTACGGACACTTCTCCGGAGAAGGCCATCCGTTCCGCCCTGCACAGGATCGGATTCAGGTTCCGCAAGAACGACAGGCGGCTGACAGGTACGCCGGATATCGTCCTGCCCCACTATAACGCGGTGATTTTTGTGAACGGCTGTTTTTGGCATGCGCATGGCTGGGACGGCTCCAAAACGGCTGGCTATAGCTCAAATAGTTGCCCAGGCTTTCGCTTTCCCAAATCCAATATGGATTTCTGGGCTGGCAAGTTCACACGCAACAGGGATAGGGATAAGCGGGATATTGAGAAGCTCCGGTCGGACGGCTGGCGGGTGGGTGTTGTCTGGGAGTGTTCCATCACCGGGAGGAACCGTAGGAGCAAGATTGCCGACACTGCCGCCAGAATCTCCTTCTGGCTGGAGGAAGGTCTGGCGGAGACGTTTATGGAATTTTAGGGGAATCTTAGAGGAGCCTTTTTTGCCCAGCTACAGGTACTTGAGCAGCTCGTCCCTAACGCTGTCTATATGCGGGTCTGCAATGCCGAAGTCCATCTGCTTGTAGCTCCATGCCGCCCTTCCTATGCCGTGCTTCTCGAACACTGAGTTTATGGTCTTGTACCACTTTAGGGTGTCTTCGGCAGAGGCAAGGTTTATGACTCCGTATTCGCCGCAGTAAAGGGGCGCATTCCTTTCTTCCGCTGCCTTGATTGCCGGGGCAAACAGGGACTCAAAGTATTCAGAGGAGACTGTCTGTCCGTCCTGGGCTTCCTTGGGGAAGTTGACGTATTCTTCGGTCAGATTGTCCTTGCAAGCCTGCCTGTAGGCTTTGTAGCTTGAGTCAAATGCCATGCGGAAATCCCTGTTCATCGTCTTAATCCAGTAGGCTCCCTGATGGGTGAAAATCAGCGGTTCGTAGCAGTGGAAGTTGTATATGATGTTCTCATCGCGGGGAGGTCTGAGGTCAGGAACGGCGATTATGCTGTTGTTGTAGTAGCCCCCTATGAGTATCTTTACGCCGGGGCAGATTTTGCGGATACGCTCAATGCAGCTGTCAGCGATGTTGTTCCAGATTTCACCGTACTCTTTGAGCGTGACCTCGTTTAAAAGCTCGAATGCAACGATGTCCGTGTCAGGGGCAAAGCGACGGGCGAATTCTTCCCACAGCCTATAGAACCTTTCCTGGTAGTCTTTGTTGTAAAAGAATCCTGTCTCGCCCTCGCCTTCGTCAAACGAATAGCCGTATGTCTTGTGCAAATCCAGAATCATGTTGAGTCCGTATTTCCTGCACCAGCCGATTGCACTTTGTATGAAGGCAAACCCCTCGTCCTTGTAGCTGCCCGTGTCCGTTTCCACCAAGTCATAGTCCACAGGAACGCGCACATGGTCTACGCCCCAAGACGCGGCTTTTTTTACATCGTCCTCGCTGATGAACGTCCTGTAGTGCTCCATAGTGTGCTTGCACTGGGAGAGCCAGCCGCCGAAATTTATTCCTTTCTTGTATCCGTCAAAACTCTTCATATACTGCTTCCTGTTTGTCTATTTGTTTGCTTTCCCCAGGGCGCGGATGCGTTCCAGTAGGGGAGGGTGGTTGTAATTGAACACGCTGTATATCTTGGGAGGGGTAAGCTCGCTCAAATTCTCCTTGTGCAGCTTTATGAGTGCTGTTACCAGGCTGCGGCTCCTGCCGCAGGTCTCGGCTGAGAAAGCGTCCGCCTGGAATTCATCGCGACGGCTAAAGAAGTTGGACACGGGGGCGAGAAGGATGCCAAACGGTTCGGTTATCAGTGCGCAGAGGAACACCCCGATGAAGTGTATGTATGGAAGTGTGTGCTCAATCCTCATCTCCCCATCCACTATGATGGAAGTCTCTGTCTGAAAGCCAAAAGAGCTGTACAGGGAGGGCATCTTAACGATGACGCTGATTGCAAATAGGAACAAGACCGTGAGCGGTATGGCTGCCGCCAGCCTGCGGACTATGTGGTTGAGCTTGTAATGCCCAAGCTCGTGGGCAAGGACAGACTCGGTTTCGTCAATGGAAAGCTGCTCCAGCAGTGTGTCGTATAGAACGACCCGCTTGCTCTTGCCAATGCCGGTGAAATATGCGTTGCTGTGCTTGCTGCGGCGTGAGGCATCCATCACGAAAATGCCCTGTGACTGGAAGCCTGTCTTCTGTAGCAGTGCCTCCAGCCTGTTCTTGAGTTCCGTGGACTCCAGAGGGGTAAACTTGTTGAATATAGGGGCTATGACCAGTGGGTACAGGAAGGTCAGTGACAGCGAGAAGGCTATGTATACGCATGAAAGGAGCAGCCACCAGTGCCCCGGCATGTATAGCAGGAGTAGGACTGCCAGCAGAATCAGGGGGCAGGATAAAAGCAGACCTATTATGATGGACTTTAGCCCGTCCAGAATCCAGGTGCCCAGCGTCGTGGTGGAAAATCCGTACCGCCTTTCTATGTCAAATTCCCTCTTGAAGTCGAAGGGTATGGAAAGGATTGACTGAGGGATTGAGCTGATAATAAAGAAAAGCAGGGCTGTGATATATATGCTGCCAGTCGTCAGGCTGAGCTGCTTGTAGACCGCCACGTAGAAGCCTGAGAGAACCAGGACAAGCGACAGGACAAATGAGGCGATGTGCTCCGGGATGAACAGGCGGTATTTCTCATTCTCGTAATCGGCTGTTTTTTTGAGCAGCTTGGAGTCCGCATAGCCGAACAGCTCCTTGGGAACCTGGCTTCCGTTCTTTTTCCTTGCTCGGAAGTCTATGAACTCCAAGGCTTGTACCAGCAGGAAGTTGAGCGTCGAGGCTATGATGAATATCAGGAGAAAGGGCTTGTCCTGCATTGCCTAGAGCATTACCTTCCTAAGCTCGTACTCAACGATGTCCGTTGCGCCGAGCGACTGGAGGGCGGGCAGGAGGGTTGGGACCTCGCCTTTTTTCACGGCTATTTTGACCGCATAGCCGTCTCCGCCAAAGAGAGGGCTGACGGTGGGGCTTTTCATAGATGGAAGCCCCTTTACAAGCGCGTCGAATTTGTCCGAGGCAACGTTCATCTCCAGCATAACCCGGTCGCGGGCTGCAAGGACAGCCTCGAAGAGCATCTTCAGCTCCAGAATCTTGCGTTTTTTGTCCGGGTCGCTCATTGACTCCCTGCTGGCATAGAGCCTGGTGGAAGATTCCATGAGCGTGTCCGTAATCTTGAGGTGGTTGGCGTGGAGGGAAGAGCCGGTGCTTGTGTTGTCAATGAGTATCTGCGCTATGGACTCCGGCCTGTCCTGCACGAAGCCTTCGCTGGTTCCCCATGTGCGGAAAATCGTCGCCTTGAGTTTGCGGGAGGCCGCCCAGTCGGTGCTGAGCTTTTGGTATTCCGTTGCGATTGTCACGGGCTTGGAAAGAATCTCGTCAAAGTCACGGTTGTCAGGGATGGCGGCGACAATCCGCACCGGGTCAAAGCCCAAATCCATCACCTCTTCCACTTGGTCTTGGACACCGTTCTCGTAAACCCAGTCCTTGCCGGAGAAGCCTACGTCGGCTCTCCCTGCGGCGAGCAGTGCGCTCACAATCTGGGGTTTGACCACCTGGAATGCAAGATCCTTCTGGTTGGTGAACGGGAAGTAAGTTCTGTCGGGAAGGTGCATCGTAATGCCCACATCGTTCAAAAGCTCGTATACCGACTCGTAAATCCTGCCCTTCGCCAGAAGGATTCTTAGTTTCTCCATAGTGGCTGTTATTCTACAGAAAAACGCCTTTTGTTACAAGTGTCACAGTTTCAAAGAGTGCGCGGCAATGTGTTGTTGCCAACACTTAGGACTTTTGAAACTGCTGCGCCTATCAGTTACCTGTCAGGCGGGTCTGGCACTCGCGGTAAAGTGCGGCTGTCTTGTCCACGATGTCCTGGGGAATCGCCTTTATGTCCGCCTTGCCGTCGAGCTTGTTGTCCTTGAGCCAGTCACGGACAAACTGCTTGTCGTAGCTGGCGGGGGAAGAGCCGACCTTGTAAGTGTCGCGGTTCCAGAAGCGGCTGGAGTCAGGTGTAAGTACCTCGTCTCCCAGCACAAGCTCCCCGTTCTCGTCCAGTCCGAACTCAAACTTGGTGTCTGCGATTATGATGCCCTTTGAGTAGGCATAGTCGTAGCATCTTTTGTAGATGGACAGCGCGGCCTTTTCAATCTTACTACCAAGGTCTGCACCAAGGTCTTTTTTCATTGCGTCCAAGGTCACGTTTATGTCATGCCCTTCCGCTGCCTTGGTGCTGGGTGTCACAAGCGGCTCGTCCAGTTTTTCCGCCTGCTGGTAGCTCTTGGTGAATTTGGTGCCGAGGAAAGGCTCGCCTTTCTTGTATGCCTCATACATGCTGCCGAACATATAGCCGCGCACGATGACTTCGTAAGGAACCATCTTGAGCTTTTTTACGAGCATGGCCCGCCCTTCAAACTCGCTCTTCTGGAAGTCGGCGGGCATATCCTTGCAGTCGCAGGAGATGAGGTGGCTTTTCACCAGATCCTTGGTATAGTCAAACCAGAACTTGGACAGGGCGTTGAGCACCTGACCCTTGCCGGGAATCGTCACGGGCAGTATCACGTCAAAGGCGGAAATCCTGTCCGTCGTCACGATGACCATCCTGCCGTCCTCAAGGTCGTACACCTCGCGGACCTTGCCGCTTATAATCTTTTTCATAGCTTACCTCGCCCCGCCATTCTACCGCTTTTGCCCCTGTTGGACTAGGGGCAATTCGTGAACTTGAAACAGAGTGTTCCTTACGTTATACTGGATGCTATGAAGCATGACCTTGTAGGGTGCAAACCCCTAGTCATTCTGTTCTCCCTGCTGCTCGTGTTCAGTGGTGCGGCATCGCTGCATGATGAGGCTTCGTCGTTTCGCTCATGCGTGTTGGGCACGGAAGGAAAGATCAGCTCCTATATTGCATCCTCTTCTGAAGGAGATACAATCTGCATCCTAAAGACCCGGTGCCCTGAGGACAGCCTTTTTGCCCGGAAGGATGACATAGGACGGAATAATCATGGCTGTAATCCAGCCATCTTGTATAAAGCAGAATCGGGTCTTGGTCTTGTCAGTGCTAATTTTGTCATATCCTGTCATTCGCAACAGCCTGTCCGCTTGTTGCATAAATTGAATCTTTTTACGGCTCTCTTGCAAAGCCTTTTCTGATACAAATAAGTTCTTACCTTATCACTACTGACATTTTGGTTTTTCTCATTTTTTTGCTTTATTAGTAAGGAATTGTTGTATTATGGAACAATCATCTACGCAGGCTATCACGATTCTAGTGTTCCAGCTTGCGCTCATTATATTTGCGGTTCGGATTTTCGGAAGGCTTGCCGCAAAGATAGGTATACCTTCCGTTTTGGGGGAACTCTTGGCGGGAGTCGTCATAGGTCCTTATGCTCTTGGATCCGTGGGTTTCCTTGGTTTTCCGAATGGTCTTTTTCCCCTTCAGTCGGGAAGTATGGCTGTGAGTCCTGAGCTGTATGCAATAGGACAAATAGCATCCGTTGTCCTGCTTTTTGCCAGCGGACTGGAGACAGACCTTTCGCTTTTCATACGTTATTCCCTGTCCGGGGGGATAATAGGTCTTGGCGGTGTCATCTTCTCATTTGTCCTGGGGGATGTGCTTTCCATGTTTATGCTGGGAACTTCCTTTATGGACGTTCGTTGCCTTTTCCTTGGCATTATGTCAACAGCCACTTCTGTTGGAATCACAGCCCGCATACTTTCTGACAAGAAAAAAATGGACAGCCCGGAAGGTGTCACCATACTGGCGGCAGCTGTCTTTGATGATGTGCTGGGAATCGTCCTTCTTGCTGTTGTCATGGGAATTGTAACAGCTTTGGGAGGCGGCGGGCAGCTCTCAGGGGGGGCTGTAGCCCTCATCGCCCTCAAGGCTTTTGGAATATGGCTTGTGGTGACGGTGCTTTGTATCGCTCTTTCCAAGGAGATAGCCCGCTTTGTCAGATTGTTCGGGGGAACGATAGATTTCTCTATAGCGGCCTTCGGATTCGCACTTTTCTTGGCTGGCTTGTTCGAGAAGCAGGGGCTTGCTATGATAATCGGCTCTTACACTGCGGGACTCGCCCTTTCGCGGACGGACATTGCCCCGGTTGTGCAGGAGAGAATTCGTCCCCTGTACAAATTCTTTGTGCCGGTGTTTTTTGCCGTAATGGGTATGAGCGTGGACGTTACACAGCTTCTTCATGCAGATGTTCTGCTTTTCGGGGCTTTGTACACTCTTGTCGCGGTCGCGGCAAAACTTCTGGGCTGCGGTGGTCCTGCACTTACCCTTGGATTTAACATGAAGGGAGCGCTCAGGATAGGGGCTGGTATGGTTCCACGCGGGGAAGTTGCCCTGATTGTCGCAGGAATTGGGCTTTCCGCCGGTATAATCGACCAAAAGCTTTTTGGTGTGGTGATTCTGATGACACTGGTTACAACCCTGCTTGCACCCCCACTTCTTTCGCTTTCGCTAAAGGTCAAAGGCTCTGGCACAAGAACCCCTGTCGAAGGCTTGGAGACCGAAAGCATGGAATACGACTTTGGGATGCCGGACGTGGCTTATATGGCCCTGCAACTCCTTGTGCATGACCTTTTGCGCAAGGGTTTTTATGTACAGATGAGGAATGTGACAGACGGAATGTTTCAGGCTCGGAAGAAAATCATCTCTCTTTCGGCGCACACCGACGGAGGCCTCCTGCTCATCCAAGCCCCGGCAAGCAGCGTCCTGTTCGTGCGGGAGCTGGTGTACGACATGCTCGAACAGTTCTACGGGGCGTTCCAGATGGAAAACCGTGCTGCAAAGCAGGACGGCTAGAAGTAGGCTTCCGGCGAAAGCTCCGTCCCGGCAACCGCCGGGCCTGCCGCAAGCCCCGCCGTGCAGCCTTCCGTCAGCTGTACCTTGCCGTAATCAACAAGGGGGCGCTGGCAGAAACCTTCGTCGGGACGGAGCTGATGAAAGCCGCCCCCTGCTACGAGAAGCCGGAGCTGTACTGCTGGCACCGGGAGCAGGCGGGCAGCAACGCGGAGGTGGATTATG
>JAFTEK010000361.1 GCA_017453705.1 Treponema sp. | reverse complement strand
CAGCTTTGTTGCAGGTTGACAGGATGAATTAATCAGTTATAATATGTCCGATGTATTTCTTTTCCTGACAAGGGATTGAAACACATCGGACGTATTATTTTCCGGCTGGAATCAGAACAAAAGCAGCTGTTCCTGCTGTTTTTTTGGTGTTTTCTCTGCGGCCTTGTAACTGACGATGTTCTCATACTGCTTGTCCGTTATCGTTATGATATCAACTTTCCCCGCTGCTGGCAAGTTGCTGCCGATAAGCTCATACCTGTTCAGCACCAGTCTTGCCATCTTCGCCTCCCGCCCATTCAGGCAAATCTATGGCAGACTTTCCGAAAATCACCAGCAGGACCCGGCTTGCCGTCATATTCGACTGTGACAGGAAGACAATATATAACGAGATAAAACGGGGCACGGTTGAATACACAAGAAGCGACCTCAGCAAAGTATATGAGTACAACGCCGAGTATGCGCAGAAGGTTGCAGACGGACGGAACGCAAACCGCGGAAGCGTACCGAAAATCATGCTCGACACGGCACTGGCGCGGGAACTGAAACGGCTTGTTGCCGATGAAGGCTACAGCCCCTATGCAGTCGTTGCCGAATTGAACGCAACAGGATGGCCGAGCAGCACGCGGGCCGTAGAGAAGACCGTGTACAACTGGGTGAACGAAGGACTGATTTACGGTGTTTCCCGGACTAATCTGCCGAACAAGGGCGTGAAGTACCGTGAAAAAGGCAGCACGAGGCGGTACAGCCGTGCAAAATGTGAGGAGCACAGCATCGAGAACCGTCCGAAGGAGGCCGACGACAGGAATAATTTCGGGCACTGGGAACTCGATACCGTGAAGGGCGGGAAAGATACATCGACCGAATGCCTTTTCACCATGACCGAGCGAAAGAGCAGGCGTGAGATAGCAAGGAAGATGCCTGACGCGAAAGGAAAAAGCACCGTGGAGGTGCTCGATGAGATTGAGCGGCAGATCGGAAGCGAGGCGTTCCGCAGAACCTTCATAACGATGACCTGTGACGGCGGTACGGAGTTCATGGAGGGCGAGGGAATCGAGCGGAGCTGCATTGACGGGAAGCCTCGGACGAAGCTGTATTTCGCCCATCCGTACACGGCCTGCGAGAGGGGGACGAACGAGAACCACAACAGGATTCTCAGGAGGTTCTTCCCGAAAGGGTGCGACTTCTCAAAGGCCACGGATGAGGATGTCGCCCGGGCAGAAGACTGGATGAACAATTATCCAAGACGGATTCACGGCGGGAAGACTCCCGCCATGATATATAGAAAATGTTGTTATTTATGACAGAAAAGTGGGGAATTAATCTTTACAAGTTACCCTGTAGACAGACGACAGCCCTATCTGGTGACACACGACAGCTCTATCTGGCATCACACGATAGCCCTATCTGGCATCACACGATAGCTCTATCTGGTGGCAGTGATTCCCCGCATGAAGCCTGTGAGTTCCCGCCTTGCGGAAACTCACAACAGCCCTAGCTCGCAGCCGAGCTTGAGGCGACCCCGGCGGGGGCGTAACAGATATTCATCATTCCGAAAAAACTTTTTCCAGTATGCCCCGGAGCCTCTCACGGAAAGCCCCGGTATAGAAGAAGGCCGCCCTCTCCCTGGCCGCCTGTGACATCCGCACGAGCAGCTCAGGGCTACGGGCAAGTTCTTCCGTGCACTCGACAAGCTCCCGGCTGGTATCCCACTTGAATCCCGCGCCCTCGGTAACAATCTCCGCCTGTCCGCCTTTGTTGATGACGACAGGAACACAGCCTGCACCCATCGCCTCCACGGTCGTCATGCCGAAGTGTTCCATCATGTAGGGGTCGTCCTCGCCGAAGCCCTTGCAGTGCCAGAAGATTTCTGCCCGGTTGTAAAGCTCCACGATTTTTTCCCAGCTGGCGTTTGGATACAAAAGAACATCACCGCCCTTACTGTAGCCACAGATTTTCTCCCAGTAGTCCACGGTGTCGCTCGCGTTGTTGCCCGCGATGGCAAGCTTGTAATTGTCATGCAGAAGGGGGGAGGAGCGGTAGGAATCAATCAGCAGCTCCAGTTTCTTGGAAGCGTCTATCCTGCTGCACACAAGAATCAGCTTTTCCTTGGGCAGTCCCAGGTCATGGACAGGGGCAATCGGGGGGTAAAGGAGATGTATCTTGCCAGCGGAAATCTGCGGCCAGTACTGTTCCAGATATCCCTGCGTGAATGTCGAGTTTGGAAGGTATGCGTCGTAGGCGGAGACAAAGAGACTGTCGCGGCGGCCGTGGACTATACGCGCGGGCAGCGATGAGCCTTCCGCCTGATTCTGCGGCTTCATCGGGAAATGTATGATTGCGATGTTGCGCCTTGCATGGAAGGTCATGTAGCCCCGACTGCAATAGAAGAAGAGGTCGAACCCTCGCGATGCGTCTTGAATCCGTTTTCTTTGCAGGAAAGCATCCAACCGCCCCCTGGCAGTCTCTGGAGTCTTGGCACGAACGGTCTTAAGCCCTACCCTTTCCGCAGAAAACTCCACACCGTAGCGTTCCTTTAGCAGGGCACAAAATGCCGCGTCGCCTGCGTAATCAGAAGGGGAGTAACACTCGGACACGAATAAAATGCGGGAGTCAGGATAGATTTCAGCCAAAGCAGCCGCCATCCTTACGGTGTAGGCCTCTGTCCCCCCCATATTGTAAAGAAGTTCGTGAATGTATAGACCGATTTTCCCAGGCTGCATCGTGTCGTCCAGTGTATCGCATTTCGACAGTAAACTCAAGTTTGGCTTTGCCAGCCCGAATATAAAAAAGCCCGCAAGCGTCCTTGACAGCCCCTGTATCTTCATATAGAATTCGCCAGACCATTCAAACGGAGAAGCACTATGGCAAAGATACAGATGAAGAATGCCGTCGCAGAGCTTGACGGTGATGAGATGACCCGTGTTCTGTGGGCTGTCATAAAGGAAAAACTATTGACTCCCTATGTAGACCTCAAAACCGAATATTATGACCTTTCGATAACTGAAAGGGACAAGACCGACGACAAGGTGACTTACGAAGCCGCCGAAGCCATCCGCAGGCTGGGCGTTGGCGTCAAGTGCGCGACAATCACCAGCAACGCCGCCCGCATGGAGGAGTACAAGCTGACCCACCTGACCCCCAGCCCCAACGGCATTCTCCGCGGCGAACTGGACGGCACCGTGTTCCGCGCACCCATCTTCACCAGCAACATCCATTGCAACGTCAAAAGCTGGGTCAAGCCCATCGTGCTGGGCCGCCACGCCTACGGTGACGTATACAAGAACTGCGAAATCCGCACCCCCTGCGCGGGCAAGGCGGAGCTGGTCTTCACCGGAGCGGACGGTAAGGAAATACGCAAGACCATACAGGAGATGAAAGGCCCGGGAATCATT
>JAFTEK010000360.1 GCA_017453705.1 Treponema sp. | reverse complement strand
TGCTGCCCTTTGTACGACTGAGATGGTGTCGGCGGAAGCCCTGACACGTGGCTCCGGCAAGACCGAGGAGCTTATGGCCCGCTCCCCTGCGGAAAAAGTATACGCCGTCCAGATATTCGGCGGAACGCCCGATGTGATGGCTCGTGCTGTTCCCCTTGTATTGGAGAAAACTGCTTGTGAGATTCTGGACATAAACGGAGGCTGCCCTGTTCCCAAGATAGTCAAGAGCGGGGCGGGCAGTATGCTCACCAAGGAGCCTGACCGCCTGCTTGCGATAGTTAGGGCCGTCCGCGAGGCGAGCGAGGCGTATACGGCACAGCACCCTGAGCGGGGGCAGGTGCCGGTTACTGTGAAAATACGCTCTGGCTGGGATGCAGATCATCTTACATGGAAGGAATGTGCCGCCGCAGCCCTGGAAGCGGGAGCTGCCGCAATCACGATACACGCGCGGACCAGGGCACAGGGCTACGAGGGCAAGGCCGACTGGGGTATACAGGGGCAGCTCGTGTCGTTCATTGCGGGGCGTATTCCGGTGTTCGGCTCAGGGGATGCGAGCAGCCCGGAGACCGCCAGGCGGATGCTGGAGGAGACTGGAGTGGACGCAGTGATGTTTGCACGTGGAGCGATGGGCGATCCGTTCCTGTTTACACGCACCCGGCAGCTGCTTACGGAAGGAAAGTACGAGCCTACAAGCGTTTCAGACCGTCTTCGCGCGGGTTTTCGGGAGCTGGATATAGCGATGCAGGACAAGGGAGAGGCGGCGGCCTGTCTTGAGATGCGAAAGAAGTTTGCTTCATACACATCGGGGATACGTGGCGGTGGTGCCCTGCGTTCCAAGATTGTCCGCTGTTCAACTGCCGCCGAGTACCGCGGGCTGCTGCAGGAATATTTCTAGCGGCAGTTTCAAAAGCAACCGGCTTTTGCAACCTGCTCTATAACTCTGTACTATAATAGAAGAATAGGGCTATTTGGAAACTGGCTTGGGCAACACCAGCGGCTTCCCTGGCAGTGCAGTAACAGGCTCTATAATAGAAGAATCAGCCCCGTGCCTTCATCCGCTCTATCCGCTCCCTGATGGCGGCGGGCATATCCACATGCGGGGCATTGGGGTGAAGGAGCCATGTCGCGGCTGAATGTGTTGGCGAGATACGGAACATCGGAGGTTCTTTCTCAAAGTCTATCTGCATGGCGTATTTGTTGCGCGGGGCAAAGGCATCTCCCGCTGGCGGGTTGAGCATATTTGGAGGGGTTCCGGGTATTGCATCAAGGCTGCCCTTTGTGTCCAGGTCCGGCATGGAAGAAAGGAGTGCCCATGTGTAAGGGTGGGCTGGTGAATAGAATATGTCATCGGCTGTCCCCACTTCCACGATTTTGCCCGCGTACATGACGGCAATCCTGTCTGCGACATTGGCCACTACCCCCAGGTCATGGGTGATGAATATTACGGACATATCGTTGGCCTGTTTGAGTGAGTTTATCAGCTCCAGTATCTGTGCCTGAATCGTCACATCCAGAGCGGTCGTCGGCTCGTCGCATATAAGCAGTTCCGGGTGGGATGCTATCGCTATCGCAATGACAATCCTCTGCCTCATTCCGCCGGAGAACTCAAAGGGGTATTGGTCAAACCTCTTCTCCGCGTCCTGTATACCTACATCCTGCATTATCTTTATGGCGCGCTCCCGCGCTTGTGCCTTGGTCAGAGCCTTGGACTTGTCCTTTCTTCCTGCCAGCAGCATGGTTTCTGTCAGCTGGGGGCCAATCTTCATTATCGGATCCAGTGAAGACATTGGATCCTGAAAGACCATAGATATACGGTTGCCCCGGATGTGCTTTTTCTCAAAGTCCCTTTCTGTATACTTGAGCAGATCCTCGCCCCGGTACAGAATCTGTCCGCCGCCTATCACGGCGTTGGGGGCTTCTATGCCCAGCAGGGCACGGGCGGACACGGATTTGCCCGACCCGCTCTCCCCGACTATGGCAAGGGTCTCCCCTTTCTTGAGCTCGTAGGATATGCCGCGCACGGCCTGAACCATTCCCTTGCTTGTGCGGAATGAGATGGCCAGGTCTTTGACTTGCACAATGTTCTCAACAGAGCCTTGGTCTTGCATATTCTCTTTTCTCCTCTAAACGCTACAGGCTCGTCAGCCTTCCCCTAGAACCTAAGCCCAACTCCCAGTGAGACAACCAGGGCCAGGTCGTTGTTCATCTCCGCAGGATCTATTGTGACGCGGTGGGACTCAAAGGCCGCATCGTTGAAGTTCTTTATAAAGAGGCTGCCTGTTGCGCTGGTATAAAGCTGTGCCTTGCGGAGGGGCTGCCATGCGAGCGACAGGCGGAGGGCTGGAACCAGCGAGAAAATGCCGCTTTTGCCAGTCTCTTCCTCGGACTCGTCTCTAAGGTCGCTGTCGGGGACAAATACCCCACGGAGCAAAAGCTCGCTGTTCAGGTATGTGGAATTCCATAGCTTGGTCTTGTGCCCCAGCCCTGTGTCTATTTCCCATGTTCCCAGGAAGTTTTCCTGGAAGGGAATGCGGTATAAAATCAGGCCGTAAATCAGCTGTGTTCCGTATGAAGCGCCAAGCCCCAGGTTCAAGTCGCTGTCCAAATCCATTTCAAAAGAAAGCCTCTTCTTAAGCCCCTTCCAGGCTCCGGTTATGCTCCTTGCCTCTCGCTGTGCCTTGCCTGTCAGCGTCTGGGGATCCAGCCCCCAGATGCTCAGCAGAGGCTTTCCCGCCTTGATTCTGTATGCGCTGGTCTGGCATGGATAAACCTGTTCTTCCTCTTTGCCCAGCAGGACTCCATCCGCACTGTACCGTTCGATTGTCAAACTAACGGGCGTAGGGAAAACGGAGTTGTCAGTGAGCAGAACATCAAAGTCCTCATCGGTAGGAAAACCGAGCGATAGTTCCTTGAGGCCGAGCACACAGGCGGACATGGACTCGTGCAGCTCAAAGAGCTTGGTCTGCCCCTCTTTTACATGGGTTATCTCGTTTCCCTTGTCGTCCAGGACGGCCGCTTCAGGAAGTCCTTTTATCACCAGCTGGACGGATGGCGAGTCGCTAAAGCACTCCTTCTCATCCAGCCCCATAAGGAAGGAAAGGTAGCTCTCGCTCTGGTGCAGGTTGTTGACAATCTCGAATATCTTGCTAACTGCCCCGTCACTGCCCTTGTCAACCTTGCCCAGTATCCTGTCGGTCAGGCTGGGTTTCTTGTCAGCGGCCTCTGCTTTCTCTTCCTCTGAGGGGAACATGGCGGGCACTATCTTGGCCAGAGGGCCGTGCAGGGAGAAAGCCCCCTTGTAAAAGGAGTCCACGTCAGGGTTCATGCTGGCGAGCATCCTCCCCAGCTGAACCTGTATGAAAGGCCCCGTCCCGGAAGGCTGGTAGTCCTTGCCGGTCAGGTAGCGGTAGGTATTGTTCATCTTGGGGCACAAGGACTCATAAAAGTTCTTTCTGCCCACGGACCAGGCGTTGGCAAGAACCTTGATGTTGCCGAATTTCCTGTAGTTCCAGTTGCCCGCCTTGTTGAAGGGAATGGAAGGAACCACGTCTTCTGCGTTGACGATGTTCCATATAAAGGAAAACATTTCGCCCTTAGCAAGCTTTTCGTCCAGTGTCGTCACATTGGGACTGGCGACCGTGTAGATATAGCAGCCCGACGTGTCAAACAGGTTCTGCTGTACGATGTGGGAGCCTATGATGTTGGCGACGGCGGCTCCCCGGCTGTGCCCTGTGATAAGGAGCTTTGTCTTTCTGCCGGGCATCCCCCATCCGTGCGCATAAGCGACCAACGACTTGAGTATTATCTGCTCGGCCTTTAGGAAGCCCTCGTGGTACAGGCTGCCTTCCATGCCCTTGTTCCAGCCTTCTTCGTTCTGGCTGCCAGCCTTCTTGCCGTCTTCTTTCTTGGAGTTTGCTATGTTCAGGTTGGAAAGCCACTCGTTGTTGCCCGCGGGAGTTCCACGGATAACCAGGATTACCAGTGAGCTGCCGTCCGGGAGGGGGACGGTCGCTATGCTGAATGCACACTGGTCATTGCCAAGGGAACTGTTGTAGTCCAAATTGTAGTGCGTGGCTATGCTGTCGGGGTCTGCCCCGAGCTTGCGGTATATTTCTATCAGATCCGCCGGATCCCCGTCCGCGTCCACACTGTATGAGACATCGGCCAGAAAGCAGGATATGCGGGCTAGGGCGTGGTTGTACTTGGAAGGGCTTTGGGAGAACCAGGATGTGTCCCAGTCCAGCTCCAGAGTCTTGCGCTCATCGGTGTACATGGGAACAAAGCTCAAGCTCACCGGCTTGGCCCTGGCAGTAAAAAGAGCAAGGATCGCCAGAAGAACAGAGAGGAAAGCCGTCCTTGACATGGGGCTGCTTTCCGCCCCAAATCTGGCGGTAGTCAGTCCTAGGCCTCCTTTTGCATTGGCATTATTATGTGGAAGTAGTGGGAAGCAGGCTCCGGCCGCATTGTGACCGCCTTCATCTCCTCGGTGAACTCAAAGGTTATCTTGTCGCCTGATATGACCCTGAGAGGCTCGTCTATGTAGCGGAAGTTCATCGCTATGGACATCGCGTCCCCGTCGTACTCAGCGGCAATCTCCTCGTCCGCGCTGCCCAGGTCGCTCTGGCGGCTGGTTATGCGCAGAAGGCCGTCCTCCATGTTGAAGTATATGCGCCCTGCCTTCTTGTCCACCATCAGGGCGACACGTTTCATAGCCGCCACAAGCTCGTCCTTGGACACCGTGATGTGGTAGGCCTGGCTGGTGGGAATGACGCGGCCGTAGGCGGGGAACTGGCCGTCTATAAGGGCTGCCCCAAAGCGGTAGCTGCCAAACTTGAAGAACACCATCTTGTCAACAATAGCCATGCTGATGTTGCCCTCGTCGGGGCAGTGCTTGAGCACGATGCCCAGCACCTTGGGGTGGATTATCGCGGCGGGGAAGTCCGGCACGCCGGCCAGAATCTCCTTGGAAGAGAAGCCCATCCGCCTGCCGTCGGTGGCGACCATGTTGAGCTTGTCACCTTGCTTCTCAAAGTACACGCCGTTCATAAAGTAGCGGGTCTCATCGGAGCTGACGGCAAAGACAGTCTGGGCAATCATCTCCTTTATTTCCTTGGCGGCGACTTCAAAGTAGGGGGCGTCCTCGGAGACGGCGACATCGGGGAACTTCTCCTCGCTCATAGTCCGCATCTCAAATTTTATCTTCTTGCCAACCGGCCTGATGATTACGCCAAGAGCCTGCTGGCCGTCCTCGCCCTGCTGCATAAACTCGACTTCCCCTGACGGGAGGGCTGAGAGAATGCCCATGAGCTTGTCGCAGTAGACTGTCGTGGAGCCTTCGTCCAGCACCTGCACTGGAACTGTAGCCTGGAAGGAAACCTTCACATCCGTCGCTTTTATGGTCAGCGCGTTGCCGGAAGCGGTGAGGGAAACATTGGACAGTATGGATCCTGCGTTCTTGGTGGAAATAATCTCCTGGGCTATGGCAATCTCGCCTATCATCGCATCGCGGTCAAAAGTGAATTTCATCGTCAAAACTCCTAGGGAAACACCGATTAATGTCTCCTATATTAATCAACGTTTCCCTAGGGCACATTATATCACAAAGAGATGTGAAATGCTAGTAAGCAGCGTGGTTTTTGGGCCAGCCCCCGCCCCTGCCTTGGGGGGCTTGTGGGTTCCCCAGGACATCCGGTGAGTTACCCCCCCCCTAACTATGTTCTTTTTTTTTCCGCTTTTGGCTTGCATTATCATTTGCTCTCTTGTATAATTATTGCTATGGATGAAAATATACTGTTTGTTGCAGGAGACTCCGCAAACTTCCTTGTTCAAACGCTGATACAGGCCCTCAAGAAAGAGAGCTTTAATGTCAACTTCTGTGCTGCCAGCGGCGGCATCATAAGGGACATGCAATCCCATGATGATTATGTCTCCCCAGATATGATATTGGTTTTCCTCGAAGACATAGAGAACACCTTCGGTGACATATTCCCCGCCCTCAAGAAGCTTATGGGAGATGAGCGCAAGAAGTTCTATCTCATCGGGCAGCCTTCGGAGATTTCACATGCCAAGGAGTACATAGAGGAAGCCTTGATTACCGGCGTGGTGGAGAGGCCTGTCACCAGTGAGAAGGTCATAGGCATGATCCGGACAAACAGCCTTAATTACGTCATCTCCCCCAATGAAAAGGCCTATGCCGTTGACCCCAAGAAGAAGACCCTGCTCATCGTGGATGACGACCCGGTTTACCTGGGTGCCCTCAAGTCTTGGTTCGTTAAGTTCTACAACGTAATCGCGGAAGGAATCGGCACGGACGCAATAAGCGCGGCCAAGCAGAACCACATAGACTTGATGCTGCTGGACTACGAGATGCCGCTCATGTCAGGGCTGGAAGTCTACAGGTCTCTCAAGATGGAGCCAAAGACAGCCAACATTCCGGTTATATTCCTGACGGGAAACGACAGCAAGGACGTGGTTAAGCAGATTCTCATAGAAAAGCCGGTCGGCTACGTGCTCAAGACGACCCCGCCGATGGTAATCATCCAGAAGGTGATGAACTACTTGAACCCGCCCAAAGAGACCTTCGTAAAGAAGTAGCCCCCGCCCCAGCCTAGCCAATGAAATTCACCGCGCCCCAAGCCCATATTCTGGCAGTGGACGATCAGGAGATAAACCTCATGGTGCTGGAGCGGCTCCTGGCCCCCAGCCAAGTCACTCTGACCACGGCCACAGGCGGGCAGGAGATGCTCGACCTCCTTTGCAAAGAGAAATTTGACCTTGTGCTCCTGGATCATGTTATGCCCCCGCCGGACGGACTGGAGGCATTCCATCTTTCCAAGAACCTGCAAGGCAACCTTAATCCTGACATTCCATTTGTTGCGCTCACCGGCAACGACATCCGGGCGGAAGGCTGTGACCCTTCGCTTTCCCCACGTGAGGCGACCCGTGCCTTCTACAAGGGGGAAGGTTTTGCTGACTACCTTCCCAAGCCCATCCTGCCGGAGGACGCGGAAAAGCTTTTGCAAGTCCTGCTCCCTCCCGAAAAGATAATCTGCCAGGAAGCTCCTGCGGACAGCGGCAGCCGCAAGACCGGGCTTTTTGCCCGCATACAGCAGATGGGGCTTGCGGGGGAAGACCCTGCGGCGGGTCAAGGCTCCCAGGCAGGGCAAAACTCTGCGGCAGCCGGGGGCGGCTCTTCTGCCGGTTCTTCTTACGCTGCTTCTGCTCCCGGTGACAGCGCGCCGTCAGGCCCCCTGGACATCGCTAGGGGACTTACCTTTTCCGGCGGTGACGAAGAAATGTACCGGCCTCTGCTCAAGAACTGGTCGGATGCCTACATGGAAAACGGCTATACAATCCAGAAAAGCGCGAAGGACGGTGACTTGAATGCCCACCGCATAGCCACCCACTCGCTCAAGTCCAGTTCACGCATGGTGGGGGCTGTCAGGCTTGGGGATTTGGCCGAAAAAGCGGAGCATGCGGCCCGTGACGGAGATTTGGAGTATATCCAGGCCAATGTATCCGCCCTGCTGGAAGAGTACGGCAAGGCGGTGGAAGCCGCAAGCCAGTATTTGGCGGGATAAAGGTAAACGATTCTTGCGAGCCAGTATTTGGCGGGATAAAGATAAAAAAGGGGCGGAAAAGGAACACTGAAAAATCTCTTCTATAATAAGTGTCATTGAATAAGTGTCATTGAATAAGTGTCATTGAATAAGTGTCATTGCCCAGAAGTAGGTGTCATTGCCCAGCGTTCCACTAACGAACGTTGGGCAAAAAATTTGTCGAAATATCGGCTTTTCCCTAGACAAAGGCATATTCTGACTATATAATCGATCATATCGAGGGGGTGCAATCCTCAGTTTGGATCGCAACCGCAAACACAATCTTACCCATCGGGCACCGGATCAGGCATCAGCTTGTTCCGGTTTTTTTTGTCCTTCCCCCTGATGCTCTGGGGAACAAGCCTGCGGCATTGTGCCCCTGGACTGCTTGGTACCCCCGCGACCGGGGAACAGCCGCCTGGCCTGGCCTGTCCGGGCGGTTTCCCCTGATGACTGGCCGCCTTTCCTGCGGTAGCAGCCCATCGGCCTTCCCGCAAAAAGCCATGCCAGCTCTTCGCCGGAACCGACCCCGAACTTGCCGTAGGCACGTGAGATGTAAGTGGACACCGTGGAAGGATCCAGCCCCAGCACGGTGGATGTCTCCTTGCTGGACAGCCCGCCCAGCCTGGCATCCAGGCACAAGGCCTCACGCTCGCTCAGCAGGGAAAAGCCCATTGGATAGTCCACAAAGCGGAAGTCCTCTTCCTTTAAGATGGAGCGGGAGACAAACCTCTTTCCGTGTCTTATGGCCTCACGCGCCTCGCCCAGTTCCTCAAGCCCTTTCAGCTCACCGATGATGATGGGAATTTCCCTGTCCATGCACAGCTTGAGCCCGTATGCGTTCACAAAGTCCAGGGCAATGGCCCCGATTACCGGGAAAGAGCGTTCTGCCGCCATGTGCAGGGCGCAGTCCAGCTCGTGAAACTCACGGCTCAGGTTGACTAGGATAGAACACTCAGGCTCATGCGGCTGTTCATTGAAAATCTGGGAAAGACTTGCGGTGTTCAAACAGGGCAAAAAACTTTTATCCGGCCACAAGAGTGACAGCTCGTGACCCATCAGCACAAGGTTGTGTGCGCTAAAACCGAACGCGACAGCCCGCCCGACATTTTTACATTCCATAAATAGGCCTCCAGCCCGCCCTCAGTAGAGCTGTTCGGAAACTGGCTTGGGCAACGCCGGTAGCTTTGCTGGCAGTCCGGTTTTCTGAACAGGTTCAATCTCTTATAATCGGGCGGTATGCCCATATCCTATAGCAGGCGGATTCGCCCTGTTTGTAGAATTTTGTCTACAAATGGCACTTTCAGGTGGAAAAGCTGGACGGTCCGCAGCATTGTGTTGCTTGTAACACCGTGCTGCAAGCAGCCCAATTGCCAGGAACTTTTGAAACTGCCTCCCCAATATTTCAACGCAAAAGATTAGAACATTTTGTAGTTGTTTATTGTGGAGCAAAACAAGTGCGTTACATTAGAACATTTTGTAGTTGTACATTAGAACATTTTGTTGTTGTATATTAGAACGTTTTGTAGTCGTACATTAGAACGTTTTGTTGTTGTATATTAGAACATTTTGTAGTTGTTTATTGTGGAGCAAAACAACTGCGTTACATTGGAACATTTTGTAGTTGTACAGCGGAATGATTTCCGTGACTCTGCCGCCCCTCTCGCCAGACTCGGCATTGGCTAAAACAGCGGGCGGCGACTAAAAGACGGCGGGCTGTGAAAACGCCCCCTCGCCAGATTGTGGCATTGGCAAAAACAGCGGGCGGCGACTAAAAGACGGCGGGCGGATTTGCCCTGTGTGCGGGCGGCAAAAACAGCGGTAAAGTTGCAGAAAGGGCTTGTGCGACACCATATATATAAGCATGAGCGACACGAGAAAAAGGCAGGCAAAGCCTGTGGAGAAACTCACCTTCCATGACGACTTCATGTTCGGAGCCGTCATGCGGGATGAGGAAATCTGCCGGGAGGCACTGGAATGTCTTCTGGGCGAGAAAATAGCCAGGGTGCAGTATACTGAGCCGCAGAAGGTCATTGCCCCGCTGTACGGGACGCACGGCATCAGGCTGGATGTCTACGCGGAGGATGACAAGACCGTCTATGACGTTGAGATTCAGAACCGGAACAAGGAGGATCTTGGCAAGCGCACACGGTATTACCAGGGGCTGCTTGACATGGACTGCCTGATGCGGGGGAAGCCGTACACCGAGCTTAAGAGGAGCGTAATCATCTTTTTATGCCGCTTTGACCCTTACAAAAAGGGGATTCCATGCTATACTGTACGGAGAATGTGCAGGCAGGTTCCCGGCCTTGAGGTCGAGGACGGCTCTGTGACCCACATCTTCAACTGCCGTGCCTATGCGAAGGCGGAGAACCCAGGCCTTCGGGCGTTCCTGAAGTACATGCAGAAGAACAAGGCCGAGTCGGATCTGACACGGAGGATAGATGATATGATTAGCATAAATAAGATACGGGAGAACTGGAGCGACTCGCTGCTGAGGGAGTACCTGTACGAGCTGGAGCTGCAGGCGGATGCCGAGAAGAAGAGCTCGCTTGCGACCGCCGGGAGGATGCTGGCGAGGAACTATCCGCTTGGGGACATCGCCGAGATAACCGGCCTGACCTTGGAGCAGGTGGAAAAGCTGGACAGAAGGAGAAGTAAG
>JAFTEK010000359.1 GCA_017453705.1 Treponema sp. | reverse complement strand
CGTAAAGGGCTGGGAACTCCCCCAGGCTGAATCCCATCACGGCGGAAGGCTCTATGCCTTTTTCCTTTAGGACCGCCATTATCGCAAGGGATGCCGTCGTTATGGCAATCTGGCTGTTGTCACTACGGCTCAGGGTGTCCGCATCAGACTCCCAGAGCAGCTTGCCCATGTCCAGCCCTATAATAGAAGAAACATCATCAATGACCTTCTTTGCAGAAGGAAAAGCATCCGCCAAGTCTTTGACCATGCCGGGAGCCTGCGCCCCCTGACCGGGAAACAAATATGCATACTTCTTAGCCATAACAACTCCTTAAATTTTTAAAGGCATCTCTGCCTTTGACAAATTATCCTAAAATGTCTTTTACTTGTCAAGCGAGGCAGTTTCAAAAGTAACCGACTTTTGCACTGGATCAAGCTTATTTCCCATAGGTCTTCTCTATCTCCTGAATCTGGTCTCGGTAGACGGCGGCCTGCTCGTAGTCCATGCGGTCTGCGGCTTCCACCATCTCCTTTTTGAGCGCGTCAATCAGCTTGTGGCGTTGGGCGGGTACGAGCATGTTGGTCGCCTTCTTGAGGGCGGAAAGCTGCACTGCGGCAGCCGCCTCAGCATCCTCCTTCTCGTGCTCCAGTATGTCCTCGACGGCTTTCTTTATCGTCTTGGGTGTGATGCCGTGCTCCTTGTTGTAGGCCTCCTGTATCTCGCGCCTCCTCTTGGTCTCTTCTATCGCCTCCTTCATCGCATCGCTCATGCGGTCAGCGTACATTACGACAGACCCCTCGGAGTTGCGGGCGGCACGGCCTATTATCTGTATGAGCGATGTCGTGCTGCGCAGGAATCCTATTTTGTCCGCGTCCAGTATCGCGATGAACGAGACTTCTGGCAGGTCTATTCCTTCCCTGAGAAGGTTTATTCCTATCAGAACGTCTATCTCACCGCTTCTCAGTGCCTTGAGGATTTCCACCCGCTCAAAGGTGTCAATCTCGCTGTGGATGTATTTGACCTTCATGTTAAGGCCGGAAAGGTAGTCTGTCAGGTCTTCCGCCATCTTCTTTGTCAGCGTCAGTATCAGCGACCTTTCCTTCTTTGCTATCCGTGCCTGCACTTCCTTGTAGATGTCTTGCATCTGCCCCTCGCTCGGGCGCACCTCGATTATCGGGTCTAGCAGTCCGGTCGGACGGATGAGCTGCTCAACCACGCGGGCAGACTGCTTGACTTCCTCCGGACGGGGAGTCGCGGTGACGAATATGACCTGGTTCATCTTCTTGTTGAACTCATCGACTTTTAGCGGGCGGTTGTCAAGCGCGGAAGGCAGGCGGAAGCCGAAGTCTATGAGGTTCTGCTTGCGTCTCCTGTCTCCCTCGTACATCGCACCCACCTGGGGGACTGTGACGTGCGCCTCGTCAATCAGGCAGAGAAAGTCATCTGGAAAGTAGTGCAACAGTGTGGCGGGCGGCTCTCCGCTTTTCCTGCCGGCAATCGGGGCGGAATAGTTCTCGATTCCTGAGCAGTAGCCCATCTCCCTCATCATCTCCACATCGTAAGTCGTGCGTGTCTTTATCCTCTCCGCCTCCAGAATCTTGCCCTGTCCCTGAAGCTCCTCCACGCGGGCGTTCATCTCGGCCAATATGCGCTCTGTCGCGGAAAAGAGCATGTCCTTGGGGACGACGAAGTGCTTGGCGGGGTACAGCTGCAGCTCGTCCAGTTCTTCCACCGTCTGACCTGAAATCACGTCAAAGCGGCAAATCTGCTCCACCTCGTCAAAGTCCAGCTTGATGCGGTACGCCTGGTCTGTCTCCATGTATGACGGAAACACATCGATGGTGTCTCCTTTTACGCGGAACTTGCCCCTCTCCAGAACCATGTCGTTCCTCTGGTACTGGAGCGAGATGAGCTGGCGGGCGAAAGACTGCGGGTCAAGCCCCTGCCCCTTCTCGGTGTGGATGCGCATCTCCTTGTACAGGTCAGGCATACCAAGGCCGTATATGCATGAGACTGTCGCCACTATGACGACATCGCGCCGCTCCATCAGGGCGTAAGTTGCCGCAAGCCTGAGCTTGTCTATCTCGTCGTTTATCGAAGCGTCTTTTTCTATATACAGGTCCCTGGCGGGAACGTAGGCCTCCGGCTGGTAGTAGTCGTAGTAGGAGACAAAGTATTCCACCGCGTTGTCAGGGAAGAAGGTCTTGAACTCGCGGTAAAGCTGGGCGGACAGGGTTTTGTTATGGCTTATCACGAGGGTGGGCTTCTGGACAGCCTCGATTATCTTGGCCATCGTGAATGTCTTTCCGCTGCCGGTCACGCCCTTGAGGGTCTGGTAGCGGTCTCCTCGCAGCACTCCATCGGCAAGGGCCTTTATTGCCTGGGGCTGGTCTCCTGCGGGTTCATACGGAGAAACAACGTGAAACTTGCGCATAGGGCGATTATAGCCCCTTTTGCCGTAAAGAGGAAGGGGGACAGGGGAGAGTCCGATAGCTTTTTCTGTCTCATTTATCGGCTCAATGTGACTGGATGTAGGCTCACCGCCCTGAACAGCATCATTATGTCATTACTGTGTACGGTGTACTCCGGGGCGGGAATACCGTATTCCTTATTTTTTCCTGGAAGCTCCATCCCTGCGGAAGAACGACCAGTCCTGTTCTATACTGAAAAACGGATTGTTTTAAGGGCCTGATTTAGGGTAGATTTTATGTGACTAAACATGGAGTCGTTTTTTCAAAAGAGCCGTGAAAGCTGATGCTTCCATAACATGCACCTCCTGCCTGTCAATATATATTGCCCTGACATTTTCTTGGGACCGTGCATGGCGGCACTAGCTAGGGTTCACCATGGCGGCATACTTGTCACGCTCGCCTTGGCTTATGCCGAGCGCATCCATCGCCTGTGTCTGGGTCATGCCCGTATTTGCAAGCAGGTTGCGGAGGCTGGCAGCGATTCCCTCGCGCTGTCCGGCGATAAAGCCGTCATGATGACCCAAATCAAAGCCTTTCTTCTCTACCCTGTCAAGAACCTCGCACATAGCTATTTCTCCTTCCGCCCTTGGCGGTATTTGTACTTCTTCAAAACGTCTGTCCTTGGTGAGCACGGCCATTAGCTGCAGGACTTCGTGCACATGCCGGATAGTCTCAGCAGACGGCTTATACTCATTGTTCATACGCAGCTGAACGAAGTAGTCCACCACAATCCTGAAGTCGCTCCTGAACTTGGCCACGGTCTCTGGCTCAAGCCATGCTATCTCAAAGACGTTCACCTTGTAGTCGCTGACGAAAGGCTTAAGCTCAAGAGGAACCTCCAGGCACTCCAGCAGGCTTTTATGCATGTTCCACCGCTTCTCGCCAAAGTACAGCACAAGCGTCACGACCGGGTAGCGGGGCTTACGGAATTTCTTCCCGTCCTCACCCTTGTCCGCCAGTATCTGCGCCCTGTAGCCGGCACCGTCGTAGCCTATCACCCTGAGGGGGATGTCAGCGTCGATGTCCGTCTGATTTTCAAGCCCATACAGGCAGATTCTTATGCTGCCGTTCCTCCAGTATTTGGCAACATCACGCTCCTGGCCGTGTACCCTGCCGTCTGCCTTGTATTGCGATAGCGGCGCGGCATCGCTCAGCTCGTCCTCCTTCACCAGCTGCCTGCCATCGAACAGCAGGACGTTGATAATGTCCGAGAACACGTCATCATAGGCTTCGAGCGATTTCTCTGTTATGTCCTTCTCCCCCATAGCTTCATTCTATGCCATTCCACGGCTTTTGGCAAGGCTGGAAGGGGGGCTGCCAGGGGAGAGTCACTGGACCTGTTCGGAAAACTGAGGTTTCTGAACAGCTCTACTTAAAAATACTGTTGTAGTCAAAGTTCGTGTAGAACTCCCGCTCCTCCCGCAGGTACTGGTCAACGTTTTCTTTCGTAATGCGACATTCACCCGCCTTCATAAGGTGCAGCATCCGGGAGTTTATCCACTCGCCATAATGCGCGCTGTCCTTATAATTGTCCAGGTTCAGGATCCACTCGTATTTTGTGTTAAAGGAAAAGAGCTGGATGTTGTCACACTGGAGGATTAAATCTATGGCAAACGCCTCATACTGAAGCTTTTTTTCCAGCTCTCCGCCTTCATAAGATTCACCCCATGCGACTATGCTGTACGGCGGAAAGAAGTAGTAAAACTCGCAGTCAGGATGATCCAAGGCAAGCTGAACCACGTTCTGCATGACGTTTTCCTTTATCCTCTGGAACGCAGCTTCTTTTGGGACTTTGACATTCCTAGGGCTCTTAAACTCAGTGCGCCCTTCCAAGACACTCTTGCTGCCAAAAGTATAATTTTTATTCCAATTGGAATACTCATCGAATGACCTTATACCCCTTTTTCCTTTTGCCCCGTTCTTCACAATATCCAGGGCGAGCCATATCGCATCCTTGCTCCAGAGATAATTCAGGTCATCAAAAGTAAATTCGTTATAAAGGAAGGTTGGATTTGCTGCGGTCGTAGGCATTTCGTCTTTTCTACTGTTAAGATAAGTATAGTCAATAGAACGAAGCATATACCTCACATCATGGTTCTTGAATGCGGCCTCCTGATTTCGGTTTATTTCAAAGAAAGAGCCACCGCTAAATGGAACCTTTATGGACTTGCAGCCGAACAGCTCGTCAAACTCCGAGCTTTTGAAATTTTCCGTCATGCTCGTTCCTGTGATAAGTGCATCATAGTCAAAATTCCTGGTGATGCCATTGTTTATGTAACGCTGTCCTCCGTCCAAACCGTAGAAGAACTTCTCCGTGAGAGGCTTGTGGTAGTGAAAGTAGGGGTCAACTACCGGCACAACGGGGCTTATGCAGATTAGCGGGATAAAAACCAACAGCAGGTATACCTCAATCCATTTCTTTGGGCTCATATCTTCCTTCCTTGTAAGTCTTGCAGATTAAAAATCAAAATAGAGGAACGGAGAGTTCCGTGAAAAGCATATAAGGCTGGCAATGCTTATCACCGCCATGACGAACGCCCAGCGGAGATTGGGCTTGAACTTGGCCTTCCAAAGCTGTATCGCGTTCGGTGCAAAAAAGACCAGCAGCAAAAGGACTAGGATAACCAGGACGTTCCTGCCTGATGGGTTTGACAATCCGAGCGCAAAAACACCGCCGCCTGTAAGTTCCTTGTTGAACAGCCCCTTCATTATCTTTATTAGCTTGGGTATATCACCCGCCCTGAAGACAGCCCAGCCAAAGACGGTGCAGATGAATGTCATCGGGACGCACAAGGCTTTTGGCAGGGCAACAGGATGCCTCTTTGTCAACTCCCGCCAGCTATGGTTTACAACGACCAGCATCCCGTGGTACATACCCCAGCCTATGAATGTGAATCCCGCCCCATGCCAGAAGCCGCACAGCGTCATGCAGACAAAGAGGTTCAGCATCTTGCGTACAAGCCCTTTCCTGTTGCCGCCCAAGGGAATGTAAAGGTAATCGCGGATCCAGCCTCCCAGGGTGATATGCCAGCGTCTCCAGAACTCTATTGGAGATGAGGACTTGTAGGGAGAGTCAAAGTTCACCGGAAATTCTATATTAAGCATCTCGCCAAGCCCTACAGCCATCT
Source organism: Treponema sp. (assembly GCA_017453705.1). GTDB lineage: Bacteria > Spirochaetota > Spirochaetia > Treponematales > Treponemataceae > Treponema_D. The sequence goes on along the minus strand of JAFTEK010000359.1, from coordinate 4,190 downwards.
CCGAATAGCCCGAAAAGTCAAAATAGAGTTGCAGGGTATACGCGATAAGACCCGTCCAGGTGTCAAGCAGTGGAAGAACTTTACTTGTCTCAAAAACACTTCCCACGATTGTTGCCAGGCCGTCTGCGACAACAACTTTCTTGAACAGTCCCAACGAAAAAAGGGCAAGCCCCGATGCAATGTTGTTCCAGTTGGCTCTATGCCGTCCTTCGTCATTGAACTGGGGAATCATCTTTGCATGGTTTATGATTGGGCCGGAAATCAGGTGGGGGAATATCATTACAAACAGGGAATAGTCCCAGAAAGAGCATCCGTCTTTTGTGCAGGCCTTGCCCCGGTATGCGTCTATAAGAAAGGCCGTCTGCGTGAATGTCCAGAAAGATATCCCCAGAGGCAGTATGGCAGCACTAGGATCCCAGTCAGTGTTTGCGGCAAATGTAAGGATTGACATGGCATGGACAAAGAAATCCTTGTACTTGAAGTAGCCCAGGAGTGACAGGTTCCCTGCGATTGCTATGAAAAGCATCAGCTTTCTGTGCCTTGACGAGAGCAGCCTTGTTCCAAAAAAATAGTTCCAGACAATCGATGCAAAGAGCAAAGGCACAAAACGCCAGTCCCAGCAGCCGTAAAAAAAGAATGACGCAGCGAGCAGCCAGATATTAGATGCCCTGACGCTCCTCCTTCCAATCAGAAAGTATCCGGTTAGCGTAACCGGCAGAAAACAAAGAACAAATCCAAAGGAGTTGAACAACATGGGATTACCTTTTAGCTTTTTCTTAGCAAAACTTAGACATATTATCCCTCTCCTTAGTTTTGCTAAATGTATTGCAAATATATCTTAGTCATACTAAATAGTCAAGGTCTATTCTTAGTTACGCTAACATGGATTTATGGAAGACTATTTCGAGATTTTCAGGATGAACATGAAGTTCTACCGGGAGCAAAAGAAGATATCCCAGAGCCAGCTTGCGATTGGAGCGGACTGTACGAACGGACTTATTGGACAAATTGAAGCCGGAACCACCAAGCCTTCTTTTGACCGTATCTTGAACATAGCCTCCGCCCTGCAAGTCCACCCTGCCGACCTGTTCTTAAGGGATGCCTCTTCTTCCCTAAGCGACACAAAGAGCATTTTGCTCACGGAGCTTGTTCCGCAGATTGAAAGCTTTATAAAGAAGAGATTCTAAGGAAACACTGAACAATCCGAATTCTATTGTTCCCACCCGACATTTTCACCGGCTGGAAAGCAGGGGACGCACCTTGATTTTACGCCAATCCCTTGCTAGAATACCCCTATGTTAAAGACGATTAAACCCGAAGCGATAACCGACAACCCATTCAAGCTGATAGGGAGCGACTGGATGCTCATCACCGCATGTGAGAAGAGCGTGGACGAGGAAGGCAACATCACGACAGGCCGCGTCAACACTATGACCGCCAGCTGGGGAGGTCTGGGAGTCCTGTGGAACAAGAACGTGGCGACGGTCTACGTCCGCCCCTCCCGCTACACCAAGGAAATAATCGACAAGACCGACACATTCTCGCTTTCCGTCCTGCCCCAGAAGTACAAGGGCGCGCTGGACTACTGCGGCAGCCATTCCGGCCGCGACGGAGACAAGTTCCGCCCTGCCAAGCTGGACGTGGAGTACCTGAACGGCACCCCATGGGTCAAGCAGGCCAGGCTGGTCCTCTTCTGCTACAAGCTCTATGCCCAGCCATTCGACCCCTACGCATTCTGCGATGAGAAGTACCTCAAGCAGAACTACAAGAAGGACGACTTCCACACGATGTACATCGGTGAAATCTACAAGGTCATGGAAGACAAGCGCTAGGCTGGCAGTGCAAAAGTAACCGGCTGCATTTGACTTTCGGTGAAAAAAGCATTATGGTTAGCTCGAAAAATCGCTGCAACCCACAACGAAGTTTCAAGGCAAAACTGAAGTTTTTAGAGGTTCCCTCAACTAAAGCGAGTTTTTCGGAATGCCCTTGTATTGCTGGCCTCCCTGAGGGGGGCATAGGCACAAGGCTTCTCCGCAGGGCTTTTCTTCCGGGGTACCTGCACAAACCTTCCTAGATTCATGAATTAACCTAATTAGATTACAATTACACCCTAGCTAGATTGGCGGAACAATCTAGCTAGAGTGTTGTCCCTTCGCCGTGCAGTACAAGCCCCCATATATTGGCGGCGTCGTATCCCGTATATTGGTGGCGTCATATCCCGTATATTGGCTGCATTGAATGTCGCAGGCGGCTGGCACAAGAAATCATTTACTGGCGGGTTTGTTTCACAAAAACTGATTTCCGTGAAAAGCCCGGTTTGCTACTTGACAAAAAGAGCCGATTCCTGTAGAGTAGGTCTCAACTCACGCGCGACTAGCTCAGTTGGTTAGAGTACAAGCATGACACGCTTGGGGTCATAGGTTCGATTCCTATGTCGCGCAACCTTCTAAGCTTCTCCGTGCAGGGGAAGCTTTTTTTGTTGTAGGAGTCGAATATGGCAAGGCAATCCAGGGCACAGCTCAAGGCAAAGCTTTTCATCGCGGCGGTCGTTGCGCTGCTAGTTGTTGTGGGAGTCACGGTGTTTGCCACCAGGGTTCGCTTTAGGAGCGACGCGCAGGAGACTCTGGCGCACCATGCCCAGCTTGAGACCCTGCGGTTCACTTCCAGCCTGAACGCCCAGCTGGGCCTGGTTGTCCAGATGGTCAAGACCCCTTCCATCGTCAAGTACATGGAGAACCCCCAGGACGAGGAGCTGAAGGCTGTGGCTTTTGAGGAGCTGGGTAGCTACATGGACTCCTACCTGTCCAAGTCCCTCTTCTTTGTAAACGACAAGGATCACATCTTTTATCAGGATATGAAGCCCGCTTACAATCTGGATCCCGACAAGTCAGAGAACTACTGGTACAACATGACTATGTACGAGACTGATGTTTACAACTTCAACATCAACTATAACCCGGATCTGGGGGCTACCTTCCTGTGGGTCAACGCCGTGATCCGCAACACTGCCGGTAAGCCGGTCGGAATAGCAGGAACCGGAATCCCGCTGGACAGCTTTGTCAACTCCATGTACTCCGAGCTTCCCGACGACGTGGTGATGTATATATATGATGACAACCTTAAGATAACGGGCGACAGGGACATGTCCCAGCTGCTCGCCAACTACTCGGTCACGGACAGGCTGCCTGACCTGACTGGTATGGAGCTTTTGCCCACGGAAATCATCGTGGAGCACTCCGGCAAGCATGAGTTCACTCTCGCCCCCCTCTCCTTGGTCAAATGGCACATGGTCTTTGCCAAGGAGTACAACTTCAAGACAGCCATAAGTTATGCGGTAGGCCCTATAGCGGTCTGCCTTGTCATCATATTCATCGCACTGGCCATAGCCCTGAGCACGAACATGATTTACAGCGCCAGCACCCTTAAGGCGGCCGTGGACGACCTTTCTTCCGGCAATGCCGACCTGACCCGCCGTGTGGAGCTGGGCAGCACACCTTTCCTGGCCGTCATGGATGAGCTTGTGGACAGCTTGAACCGCTGTATCAAGAAGCTTCAGGGAATAATGAGCACTGTCAAACAGTCCAGCTCTTCCCTGTCCGGCAGCGGAGACAGGCTGCATGAGACGACGGAGCTTGCGGAGAACTCCATCGCACAGGTTATAAGCAGCATAGATTCCATGCAGAACCAGATTGAGAACCAGGTTGAGTCCGTGACAGGTACCGCTAACACTGTCAAGCAGGTTTCCTCGACCATAGAGACATTGGGAGGCATGATAGAAAGGCAGTCCAATGGAGTCAGCGATGCTTCCAGCGCGGTTGAGCAGATGATGGGCAACATTGCCAGCGTAAACCAGAGCGTGGACAAGATGGCCGCCTCTTTTGAGGGCTTGCGTGACAACGCCAAGAACGGAATCAACAAGCAGGCTGCCGTCAACGAAAAAATCAAGCAGATAGAAGCCCAGTCTGACATGCTGCAGGAAGCCAACCTTGCCATATCCAGCATAGCGGAGCAGACCAACCTGCTGGCCATGAACGCTGCTATCGAGGCTGCCCATGCGGGTGAGGCCGGCAAGGGGTTTGCGGTCGTCGCGGACGAAATCCGTAAGCTTTCCGAGACTTCAAGCCAGCAGTCCAAGACTATTGGTGAACAGCTTAAGAACATCAAGGACTCCATATCCGAGGTCGTGTCCG
>JAFTEK010000358.1 GCA_017453705.1 Treponema sp. | reverse complement strand
CCCCGCCAGGCGGTAAATGCCACCGCGACATACGCGGCTTTGCTGACAGGCGCAAGAGGCACACAGGCTACACATACAGGCAATGCAGGACACACAGCACTGCAAAGGAACGGTACACACTACAGCCAATGATTGGGACACAAGACAGCCAAAGGCTGGGTGTACAGAATGGGCTATCGTGGGATCATAATCTAGTTAGAGTGCAAGGTAAATCTAGCTAGGTTGTACTCATAATCCAGTTAGCTTGCGCGGCACATCTAGGAAGGTTGTGCGGCATATCTAGGAAGGTTACGTTTGAACATGCCGTGAAAGTGAAGCCTGCATGACGGACTGCAAGTCCTTTGTCATCCAGCAGGATTAAACCATACTGCTTTTTCCCTGAAAAGTCAAATACGCCCGCAAGATGCCACTGCGTGTGTTATTCACAAGGGGATTTGCCGCCAGTGCAAGACTCACGACACGATGTGGCATGAGTGGACAAGTCTCCATCAAACACTGCAATATTTTTCACAATAAAGCGATTTTTCCCTTGGCAAAGGCTTTTTTCCACCCGAAACTGGCAAAAAACCCTGTTTCCGCCCTGTTTCCGCTTTGACTAAAATGCATTTTATATATAGAATCAAGTTCATAAGCAGGGTTTTAACGTGATTTATTTCACACACCCTGTCTTGATAAGCTAGGATGAAGGCGATTCCAGAACCGTCGAGAAGGAGGCTGGTCCTTTTGGAAAGGCTGCTCTCGACTTTCGCAGAGAAGAACATAACCTCGCAGAGAATTGAGGAGCTTACCGGCTGGTCGGCGGCGGTAGTCAGGAGGGACATATCCCTGCTGGAACTGAACGCCGGGGCGAGCAACGGCTACAAGGTCAGCGAGCTGAAAGCGGCTCTTGATGCCATGCTGGACTTGTCACCTCCCAAGCCGCACGCATGTTGCATAGTGGGGCTGAGCAAAATGGGACAGGCCCTGCTGGACAACAAGGAGCTGTATGACTCTGCATTCAAGATTGTCGCGGGCTTCGACTCCAGCGTAAACAGGACAGAGATACTGAGATCCAGCTTTCCCCTGCATCCAACGACAATGCTTGAGCAGGTGATAAAGGATGAGAACATAAGATATGCGATACTTACGGTCGATCCAACCGAGGCACAAAGCATATCAATCCGCCTGGCAGACTGCGGGATAAGGGGGATTGTCAACTACACGCCATGCGTGCTTTCAGTTCCTCCGTCAACAAAAGTGGAAAACGTCTCATTGCTGACATCTTTGGAAAACCTTTCCGCAATGACAGCAGATGGGATGATTAATACAGGGAAATAAAACTAAAGAGGTTTGATTATGAGCAGAGTGTACAATTTTTCAGCAGGGCCTTCTTGCCTTCCTGAGGAAGTTTTAAAGGAATGTGCGGCGGAGATGTTGGACTACCAGGGAACCGGACAGTCGGTCATGGAGATGAGCCACCGCTCTTCAGCATACGAGCCCATAATCCAACACGCAGAGGCACAGGTCAGGAAGCTGATGAAGGTGCCTGACAATTACAAGGTTCTATTCCTGCAGGGCGGCGGCAGCACACAGTTCGCCATGGTCGCGGAAAACCTGGGCATTCACACCGGCAAGGCAGCCTACATCGAAACCGGTGTCTGGGCAAAGAAAGCCGCAGCCGAGGCCAAGAAGCTCGGTGTCGCAGTTGACGTGATTGCCTCCAGCGCGGACAAGGGCTACAGCTACATACCCAGGGTGGAAAAAATCTCCGGCGACTATGACTATGCCTACATCTGCTTTAACAACACGATTATGGGAACCCACTACGAGTACATACCGGACACCGGCAGCATCCCGCTCGTGGCTGACATCTCAAGCTGCGTCCTGTCAGAGGAGCTTGACGTGAGCAAGTTCGGTCTGCTTTTCGCAGGCGCACAGAAGAACCTGGCTCCGGCGGGTGTCACCCTCGTCATCATCCGCGATGACCTCATCACTGATACCCCCAGGGCAGGAACGCCCACGATGCTCACATACAAGACCCACTCCGAGCAGGGGAGCATGTACAACACCCCGCCCTGCTATACGATATATGTGCTGGGCAAGGTGCTGGACTGGATAGAAAAGAACGGTGGGGCTGTCGGTATGTACAAGAGGAATGTTGAGAAGGCGAACCTTCTCTACGACTATTTGGACTCAAGCAGCTTTTACCACGCGACAGCACAGAAGGGCAGCCGCTCGCTGATGAACGTACCCTTCCTGACAAAATACTCCACAGGTGCCACTGACGAAGCAAGCCTTGCAAAAGAAAAAGAGATAAATGGCAAGTTCGTCAAGGAGGCGAGCGCGGCAGGGCTTGTCAACCTTAAGGGCCACCGTCTTGTCGGAGGCATGAGGGCATCGATATACAACGCAATGACGCTGGAAGGAGTAAAGGCACTGATTGCCTTCATGGAAAAGTTTGCAAAGGAAAACGCATAAGGCAGGAGATTAGAATGTACAAGATACAGACACTGGACAGGATAAGCGCGAAGGGGCTGGACAACTTTCCCCGCGATGATTATGAGATAGCAAGCGAAATCGTAAAGCCGGACGCAATCCTTGTGCGCTCACATGACATGCTTTCGATGAAGCTTGACGACACGGTGAAGGCAATTGCCCGCGCGGGCGCTGGCGTGAACAACATCCCGGTCAAAGACCTGGGACAGAAGGGCATTGTCGTGTTCAACACGCCGGGTGCAAACGCAAATGCGGTCAAGGAGCTGGTCGTACTGGCGATTCTTCTGGCCAGCCGCCCCGCAGTCTCGGCCAACCGCTGGGTGGATACGCTCAAGGGCAAGGGGGCGGAGATTGCCGGTCTTGCCGAGAAGGGAAAGAAGAACTTCATCGGGCAGGAGATAAAGGGCAAGACCCTCGGTGTCATAGGACTGGGGGCTATAGGTGCCCAGGTCGCAAACATCGCGGTGGAGCTGGGCATGGAGGTCATAGGATATGACCCCTACCTTTCGATTGACGCGGCATGGAGCCTGAACCATCAGGTCAAGCACGCCGAGACTCTGGACACCCTGCTTGCAAAATCGGACTACATCACCGTCCACGTTCCTGAGACCCCGGACACCAAGGGGCTTATAAACACGACGACGATAAAGAACATGAAAGACGGAGTGCGCATCATCAACATAGCCCGCGGAGGCCTTGTAAATAACGAGGATGTGCTCGAAGCCATCAAGACCGGAAAGGTATCAGGGATGGTGACGGACTTCGCGGCGGAGGAGCTTCTGGGCAACGACAAGGTAATATGCCTTCCACACCTTGGCGCGTCCACCCCGGAGGCAGAGGAAAACTGCGCGGTCATGGCCGTCAAGGAACTGAGGGACTTCCTTGAGGCAGGAAACATCGAGCACTCCGTCAACTTCCCCAGGACGAGGATGGACTGGGCCATACAAGCAGGCGGTACAAGGCTCTGCATCTCCAACCAGAACGTCGCGGGCGTTGTCTCCAAGTTCACGTCCGTGCTGGGAGACGCCAAGTACAACATAGCCAGCATGATAAACCAGAACCGCCAGAACCTCGCCTATAACCTGATAGACGTGGACGGAAAAGTTGACGACGAGACAATCGCAAGGCTCTCCAAGATTGAGGGTGTCATCAGCGTCCGCCCGATATACAGGTAGGTTCTATCCTTGCAGTCCGGCGGGAACATCCTTGAAATCAGTAAGCTCTCGGCGGGCTACAAGCCTCCTGCCCTTCCCTTTGCAGGGAAGGGCGACATCAAGACCATACTGCATGACATCAGCCTGAACATAGAAAGAAATGAGTTCTTTGGTATACTGGGGGAAAGCGGAAGCGGCAAGACGACGCTTGCAAAAGCTGTCCTAGGGCTGCTGCCATATGAGGGGAGCATTGTCCTGAAAGGCCCCGTACAGGCAGTGTTCCAAGATCCGCTCAGCTCCCTTGACCCAAGGCATACCATAGGATTCACAGTGGCAGAGCCTCTTGTCGTACATGGCAAACTCTCTAAAAAAGAAAGAGAAAAACGTGTTGATGCCATCCTTGAGAAAGTGGGGCTGGACTCATCCTATAAAAAACGCCTCCCGGCAGAGCTTTCCGGCGGGCAGAGGCAGAGGGTCTGCATAGCTTCCGCTTTAATAAACGAGCCCAAACTGCTGGTTGCGGATGAAGCCATCTCATCGCTGGACGTAAGCGTCGGGGCGCAGATACTGAACCTTTTCCGAGACCTTCACGAGCAAATGGAATTTGCCATGATGTTCATATCACACAACATTGACGTGGTTTACTATTTATGCTCACGCATTACCGTAATGCAGAAAGGAAGGATTGTGGAGATGGGGAACGTAGAAGAGGTATACGCCCACCCCAAAGATGACTATACCAGGCAGCTTTTTGCAAGCGGCGGCAGCTGATAATTTGCGACAGCCGACAATCTGCGACATCTGATAATTCACTCCTCGGCTCCCCTCAGGGTCGGGTTGAACGCATCACGCAGTCCGTTGCCGAACTCATTAAAACATACCAGGAGCAGTGATATGAAAGCCCCCGGAAAGAACACCGTATGCGGGTAAGAAGCGAGAGCGTCCTTTGCGCTGTTTAGCATTGTGCCAACGCTTGTCATAGCATCGCTGTCCAAGTTCACAATCCCAAGGTATGTCAAATTAGCCTCGCTGAATATAACGCTTGGTATGCGCAGTACGGAGGCCGTAATTATAAAGCCCGCCGCATTGGGCAGGATGTGGCGGAAAATAAGCCTCCAGTCCCCCGCCCCAAGGGTTCTGGAGGCATTAACATAGTCCTGCCCCTTGAACCTGTAAAACTGCGCCCTCACAGTTGAGGACACGCCAATCCATCCGTAAAAGATGAAGGCAAAGAAGAGGGCGACAATGGGGCCGAGTTTTTTCGCCAGGTAAAGCTGGAACAAAACCATAGTCACCTGGGTCGGAACCTCATAGATTATATCCTTGACCCTCTCAAAAACCAGGTCGAATGTTCCTCCATAATAACCTTCCGCAGCACCAATTATTATACCCAGGAGCAGGTTTATTGCTGATACAGACAGCGACAGGACAAGGGAAAGCCTGGCTCCGTGCGCAAGGCGGGTGAAGATGTCATATCCTGACATATCCGTGCCAAAGAGGAAGGATGCATACCTTCCATTTTTGTAATAATACCATTCGGAATAAAGCACCCTTGTCTCAAACTGGCTGCCCTTCATGCGGCTTATGTAATAGGCATAACCGTCAGACGAGGAGCTGTCCTTCATGTAGATGTCTTTTAGTTTCCCCGTGGAATCTGTGACCGCCCTGCCCTTCTCATCCGTCAGGAACCATGCGTTCATGTCATTTT
>JAFTEK010000357.1 GCA_017453705.1 Treponema sp. | reverse complement strand
CTGACCACAACGTCCCCGGCGGATTTCCATTCTTTACCGTCCTCGTCGGTGTAAATACCGCCGTCCTCGAAACTTAAAACATCTGTCTCCTCGTCTATGTTACGGTAATCCTTGTTCAACTTCCTTATGCAGCTGTCAGAACAGAAAAAGAGGGACAGTTCTTCCCCGTCGTAACCGGCTGCGGACAGTGCCTTCAGCATGAAGGCCTCCGCATTGCCAATCCATCCCGGCTCGGAAATCCCGTCTTCCACGCTGGTGAGAACCCTATTTGGCATTTTTCTCCTCCGGGCTTCCGTCTGGCTCAATCTTGTCCGCCTCATTGGATTCCTGGGCCTTGCCCTCGCTCTCCCTGGGACTTGCTTCTTCTTCCTTTTCCTTGGCCGGCTCATCCTCTTTCTGGTCGGGGTACTTTACGCGCGAGTGGTAGTAGCCTATGAGAATCTGCGTGAAGGTTTCTTCTATAGTATTTATATCCTTGAATGTAAGGTCGCAGTTGTTCAGCTGGCCTTCTTCGATTTTTTCCCTCACAAGCTGCTTGATGAATTTCTCCAGCCTGGAGGCAGACGGCTTGTCCAGGCTCTTGCAGGCGGCCTCAACCGTGTCCGCGAGCATGACGACACCGCTTTCCCTCGTCGCCGGGGGGGTTCCGCTGTGGGCATAGTCACCCGGATTGGCGTTGGGGTCTTCCTTGAGGGCGTTGTTGTAGAAGTATTTCAGGACGCTGTTGCCGTGGTGCTCGGCTATTATGTCCACGACGCTTGCAGGCAGGTGAAGCTCCCTTGCCATCTCCACGCCCTTTCGGACATGGTTCTTTATTATCGTCACGGACAGGGACGGGTTTATGGAGTTGTGGATGTTCTCCGTGTTGTTCTGGTTTTCCGTGAAGAATTCCGGGTTGTCGATTTTTCCTATGTCGTGGTAGTAGCCGCCTACTCGGGCGAGCAGGGCATTTGCGTTTATCTTGGCGCAGGCGGCTTCCGCCAGCTGTGCCACCATTATCGAATGGTTGAATGTTCCGCTGGCGGTAACAGACATGCGCTTCAGTATCTCGGCGTTTGTGTCGCTTAAATCCATCAGGCGGAACACAGAGGCTGAGTTGAGCAGGTACTCAAGCGGGGTCAAAAAGCCCAGGCACAGGATGCCGGACATAAAGCCGTTCAGCATGACACCTGCGAGCGCAATGTATCCTTCCCTCGCGGGAATTCCGCCGACAGGCCCGTTGAATACTATGGTTATGGCAAACAGGAATACAGGCGAGAGGATGCCCTGGAGCATTGCCGCGAATACAAGGTCTATTCTTTTGTCTATTCTGCGGACTATCCTTGATGACGCAAGGCTTACGCAGAGGCTGTATATGAATGGTATCAGCTGGTAGCCGGATGCGCAAAGGACTCCGAATGATGAGACTATGGCAAAGCTTATGGCATCTATCTGGCCGAACAGGATTGCCATGAGGAAGGTGCAGAACACAATCGGCGATATGATGTTCATGGTGTAGGGGCTGGCGAAAAACATCGTCCTGCCTGCCAGGACGGCACATGCGAACACCGCTATGAAGAATATGTCGCCTGTGATCAGCTCCTGGGGGCCGCATTTCTTGCCCAGGCATACCTTGCTGAACAGGAAGAAGTACAGGCCGCCCAGCAGCATGAGGAATATGATTGAATTGGCGAATGAGCGGTAGTCTATGTAGGCATGGTCGTCCGCCATCCTTTTGAGCTTTTTGTAAACTTCTTCCGTGATGGGGAATCCTTTCTTGACAACGGTTTCCCCCTTGCTCACGGAGACCGGGTTCATGCTGTCGGCAGGAAGGTCTTTTGTCGCCTTGACCGTCACGAAGGAAATCTGCCCAATCTCATATTCGTCGATATTATATGAAGAAATTGTATTTGTCATGCTTATGCGGACAAAAATCAGTCCTGCGGCAACGACAAAGCTGACCAGAAAGGCCAGCAGCTTGACCGTG
>JAFTEK010000356.1 GCA_017453705.1 Treponema sp. | reverse complement strand
CGCCGCCGTTCAGACCTTTGGCTTTTAGCCTTCAGTTTTTTATTTTATTACGGAAGCCGCCCAGTCCTTGCACTGCGCAAGCTCCGCATCGCCCGGGGTCAGGTGCACCATCAGCGGCTCGCCCGCGACGGCAGCCCCGGCACCGTCCAGCCTGTCCTTCCAGTCGCACAGCCACTTGCCTTCGCCCCAGTCATAGGAGCCGAAGATGCCGACTTTCTTTCCTCTCAGGTCAGACTCAAGGCCAGCATAGAATTCTTCCATTGAGTCTTCAAGCACCTCGTCGCCCATCGCGGGGCTGCCAAGCAGGATGACATCGCAGCCCGCAACCGCAGCCTTGTCGGCAGAATCCGCCGTTCCAAAGACGACATCTGCCCCGGCAGCCTTCACCGCCTCGCAGATTGCATTGGCCATAGCTTCAGTGTTTCCTGTGGTACTCGCATAAATGACAGCAACTTTCATTGTATACCTCTCTTTTTAAGCCGCATTCACAGCTTCTTTATATTTTTCTATGATTCCAGAAAGCGAATAGCCTTCGTCGAACCATTTGTCACACATAAAGCTGCAGAGCTTGAACCTGCAATGACATGAAGCCGCAAGCTTTACATCAGAATAGGATTTCCAGCATCCACAGTAATTGCAGCAGCTCCCTTTATTCCTCTCGAATTCCTGCACATCCAGAACCGGGTACCCCAGAAGTACCCCCACCTCGTGCGGAAAACATGATGGATTTTTCATCCGCCACGCAATCCTCCCTACGGTCTTTGCCACGTCAGGGCAGTCCTTGTAGCCTTTGCCGCCAAGGTAGCTCCTGACAGACGCGTCCTCAAGGAGCCTTTCAATCCAGAGCGTGTTGTAAACAAGAACAAGAAAAATCCTGTTGCTTGACTTCACCAGCTTCACTGCAACGCCCTGTTCTGCGAGAGTTTTTTTCCACCTGATGAATTCATGGGTGGAAAAACATTCCTTCCTTACCGAGAACAGGTTCGCGGGTTTTATACCGCAGATTGTCGGGGCTGAAAAATGAATCATCGCCTGATCAAAGCTCATAGGAACATCACTCCTACCTTCCTCTTTGTTAGTTATAACTAACATCAAATACAATATACCCGCTCAAAGAAAGTTTGTCAATGATAATTATAGTTTTTATAAACTTTTTATTATAACCTACTTGACATAGAATAAAAGTTATTGTATGTTAACGCCACGGACATAAGTTAGCCCGTACTAATAAGAGTCCGTTGATGTAGTAAATAAAGCGGGGGCATGGGATGTATTCTCCTTACACACAGCCACAAAAATAATAACCATGCCCCTGCTTTTTCCTTTAGGTGCGTTTGCCCTGGCTTTCCGTAAGGAAAGTCGGGGATTTTTTTTGAAATTTCAATGCGTACATTCCGTGCAAGGCTGCCAAGTCCGACACTCCGCCCCTACCCCATCACCAGCCGTTTAGCACAATACCACAGGGGTCCGTCGGCTGTTGCGGCCGACCTCTTCTTCGTGCCCGGCACAGCCCCATTTGATGGCACCGTGCAGAACAAGGTGAACACAATCATCAAGGAGGAGCTGGAGTCTGCCGGAGTCGAGATTTCCAAAAAGGATTGCCAAGTTGTAGAAGAAACTGCCGCCTATACCAAGGCTACGGAAAGCTTCCTTTGCGTCATGTTCCTTCAACCGAGAAGCCCCTTCGGCCTTGCAGAGACATTTGACTTTCCAGGGTAAATACATTATATTCTCGTTCCGCCACGGAGACAGCAAATTCAAGTCAGCCACCGTGCTTTCACTTTTGCGCTGTATTGCCCATATCCTTACTAGATGCGCCGAATATCCTAATTAGATTATGAATCCACTCTAGCTAGATTGACAGAACAATCTAGCTAGAGTATAATCCCAAACGTGCACAGTCTCTGTACCCAGACATTGCCAGCATTGAACCCCTTATATTGCCTGCATCGTGTACCGAATGTGGCAGTGAAGGGCATCGTGCATTGTTTATAGGAGGAACATCGTATGCCAAGAAAGAAGCCGGATTTGCTTTCGTCCCAGAGAGAAAAGGTAAAAGTAGATGTCACAATCCAGACAAGCAACCTGAAGGACGGAAGCGGAAAGACACGGACTTACGGCTCTGTGAGCCACCGCAAGGTGACAATACGGCAGATACTCGCGGAACTGGAAGAGAACCATTCGACGCTTGCCAGCAAGGAGCTGATGTTCTATGTCGCACAGGAGCTGAGCCAGTTGATGATGGACAAATTCCGCCAGGGCTACGCGGTGGAGCTGATGGGCTTTGGCACCATGTTCCCCACGATGAGAGGCAGCATCCGCGAGACAGACACCCCATCCACAATCGCAAAACATTTCGACGTCGGCTTCACCCCGTCCAAGAAAGCCCGGGACGCAATCAAGAACCTGACCGTCCGACATGTTCTGGACGTGCCACAGCAGCATTACATAACGTCCGTTTCCAGCACGCTGCAGAAAGAATCCGACAAGTCCATCCCCCTCAATGCGATAGTCCGCATGACCGGCAAGTCCATAAAGCTTGGCGGCCCCGCCTGCGGCCTGTACGCCGCCCCTGTAAGCAGGAACTGGAGCGGAACCCAGCTGCCCGACCGCTCAACATGGATAAAGCAGGAGCATGTATGCCGCAACACTCCTTCCACGCTGGAGTTCTTTCTGGACGGCATGACGGAAGGAAAATGGGTGTTCATAGTGGAGACCTCCCTCAGCGCGGGCGGCAAGACTCTCAAACAGAGCGTCCTGTTCCACAGCCAGCCGGTGAAGGTTTCCGCCGCAATAAAGCTGGGGTAAACGGCAGCAGGCGCTTAAAACAAAGGGCGATTGAAAACAGGCAAGCAGGTTTGCAAACGCAAATCTGCCGAAGAAATCATAGAGCCTCCATATTTTAGTTTACCGTATACATTAAGTTTACAGGAGG
>JAFTEK010000355.1 GCA_017453705.1 Treponema sp. | reverse complement strand
GTTTGGGGTTATATTATTTCTCACGTTACATTCCCCGATTGTGTAATGGTAGCACTTCAGATTCTGGTTCTGACTGTGGGGGTTCGAATCCTCCTTGGGGAAAGAAAAAGGGCTTCTCTTTTTGGGGAGCTTAGAAGGCAAGTTCGCGGACGGGGTTGCCCCTTTCGTGAATCATAGTGCAGGTTCATGCTATGGTAGCATAGGCTTGTTTGCCGGAGCCACATTGCGAGTTTTTTCGCTTGTGGGTTTGGTCCCTTCGTCTATCGGCTAGGACGAAAGATTCTCAATCTTTAAAGATGGGTTCGACTCCCGTAGGGACCGTAAATGGATTTTGCTAGGTGACAAAGATTCCGCAAGGAATCTTTTTTTGTTCAGGGGGCATATTTAGCCCCTTTTTTATTTAGCAGGCTGGGCTTTGAGGATTTCTTCCAGCTGGCCGTTTGCCTGCTCAAAGCTTTCAAACTGAATGGCATTTATACCTTCTTTTCTTGCTCCAATAACATTCTCTGCCATGTCGTCCAAAAAGACACACTCTGGGGCGGAAAGCGAATATCGTGAAAGAAGCAGCTGGTAAATCGCAGGGTCAGGTTTTATCAGCTGCTCAAAACCGGAGACCACCTTGCCGTCTATCAAATCCAGAAAGTTGAAGGCGTTCTTTTCGTTTACAGTCCAGAGCCATGCCGGGTAGTTTGAAAGAAGGAATATCTTGTAGCCCCTTTCTTTTAGTGAAGCCAGCCAGTTTCGGGTGTATGGGAAGGGCTTTACGAAGTTCCAGACAGCCTTCTCAAAGAAGAAGTCTATGCCTGCTTGGATTTCAGGGGCGAGTCCTTTCTTTAGGGCTGCAAATACATCCTCTTTTTGCATGATACCTCTGTCAAGTTCCCTCCAGACTGGGTTGCCAAGTGTTGCTTTAATGGTGGTTTCTGCCTTGTCCTTGTCAAAGCCTAGGTCTGTCATTGCTTCTGCCGGCCTGACTTGCATCAACACCGAGCCTACGTCAAAAACGATGTTCCGTATCATAGGAATCTTATTGTATAACAGATTGCTTTTGCTGACAAGGATAAATTGCTGTGGACAGTGAGCTTTCAATGCTATAGAATAGACTAATTTTATTTGGGCGGGGTAAGATAATGGCTGAAGAGGACTTATCGTATACAACAGGGAAAAAGCTGTCGTTTCTTTTGGAAGCACTCAGCTCTCAGGGTATAGGCTATGAGCTTTTTGCCGGTGGGCTTTCTGCGGATTCGCTTGTTCTGACGGGTTTAGCCTTTGACAGTCGGTCGGTCAAGAGCGGGGATCTTTTTTTTGCCTTGCCGGGCACGCATACGTCGGGTAATGCCTTTATCGGGGATGCACTTAACTCTGGTGCTCTGGCCGTTGTTTACGAGGGGGATTACAGGCCTTCTGCACAGGATAGTAAGAAGGCTTGTTTTATAAAGCTTGAGTCCGCGCGTTTTTCAATGTCTCCTATTTCGGCGGCCTTCTACGACTGGCCTTCCAGACACTTGGCTGTAGTCGGTGTGACAGGAACGGAGGGCAAGTCTTCCACGGTCGCCTTTATCTGGCAGCTCCTCAGGCTTTCGGGGCATAAAGCTGGTTTTATCTCCACAGTCCAATATTCGCTTGGTGATGATGCTCTGGACAATCCCGAGCATCAGACCACGCCGGAAGCCCCGATAGTACAGAGACGGCTTAGGGAGATGCTGCGAAATGGCTGCGAGTATGCTGTCGTGGAGTCTTCTTCTCATGGGCTGAGCCGCAGAACCAACCGGCTGGGAGATGTGGAGTTTGACTGCGGGGTGTTCATGAATGTGACGCTTGAGCACTTGGAATTCCATGGAACATGGGAGCAGTACCGGGATGACAAGGCCAACCTCTTTCGTGCCTTGGACAGGTTTAGCCATAAGAAGATTATAGGTGGGAAGGAGAGGGATGTTCCTTCTTTCGGTGTTGTGAACTTAGAGGATCCTGCCGCTGCATACTTTGCCTCTGCAACGACAAAGAAGCTTGTGGGCTTTACGACTGAAGGCAGGGCTGGAAAACAGGCGGGGGAAGAGCTTGAGGCCAAGCCGCTGCCAAAGATTGCGGATGATATGCCTTATCTTTCGGGACGGAACATCGCTTCTGCGAGTTTTGGCCTTTCCTTTAGCATACATCGATTTGAAAACCATGAGTCTTTGGCCGATGGTGACAGGGTGCTCCATGTAAAAGCTCCTCTGCCCGGTGCATTCAATGCATACAACATAATGGCTGCCATGTTGGTCGTACATGGACTTACCGCCCTTCCGCTGGAAAAGCTTGCGGATCTTGCACAAAAGCTGACCCCTGTGAAAGGCCGTATGACCGTAATAGACAAGGGGCAGCCCTTTGAGGTCATCGTGGACTATGCCCATACGCCATCTTCTTTTGAGACGATTTTCCCGCCTGTGCGTAAACGCTGCCAGGGACGGATGATATGCCTGTTTGGCTCCGGTGGGGAGAGGGATGTGAAGAAAAGACCCTTGCAGGGGGAGATTGCGGCCAAGTTCTGTGACATCGTGATATTGACGGATGAAGATCCACGTGGCGAGGACAGGATGGAGTTGTTGGAGCAGATTGCAGTTGGAGCGAGAAGGGGAGGCAAGAAGGACGGAGATAATCTGTTCTTTGAGCCTGACCGCCCCAAGGCCATAAGGAAGGCTTTTTCCTTGGCCAGGGATGGTGATATTGTCATGCTGTTGGGCAAGTCCCACGAGAATTCGATAATATATAAAGACAAGACGATAAAATATGATGAGATAGGCGAGGCTTCAAAGGCTTTGGGGGAAATGGGATTTTCCAGGGGGTAAAAGATGAATGTTGTTTTGATATATGGCGGCAGGAGTGGAGAGCACGAGATTTCCTTGATAAGTGCGGCTGCAGTTGCGAGGAACTTGAACAAGACTCACAAGGTTTCTTTGGTCTGTGTGGCTAAGGATGGCAAGTGGTATTTGGAACCTGACTCCGTGTTGGAAGACCTTAGGTCTGGCAAAAAGAAGAATCTGGAAGTTCACGCTGACAGTGCAAGACAGGTATCCATTCTTCCCGGTGGCGGCTGCGGCGGAGCCTTCATGGTAATGGGGCGGACTGTGCCATGTGATGTCGCTTTTCCCGTGATGCACGGAAGTTATGGTGAGGACGGCAGTGTGCAGGGGCTTCTGGAAATGGCGGGGGTTCCTTATGTGGGCTGTGGCATCTTGGCTTCAGCCTTGGGAATGGACAAGGAGAGCACAAAGCTTTTGTGGAAGAACGCAGGACTGCCTGTTGTTCCATACCGCTGTCTGACCCTGGCGGATGTGAATGACAGCTATGTGTATGATCGGAAGATTGAAGATGCAGTGAGGGACTTGGGCTTTCCCCTCTTTGTCAAGCCTTGTGCGGCAGGTTCTAGTGATGGTGCGTCAAAAGCTTCCAACGCAAAGGAGCTTTCTTTTGCCTTGATGGAAGCGTTCCAGTGGGACACCAAGGTTTTGATTGAGAAGGCTATAGATGCCCGCGAGGTTGAGTGCTCGGTAACAGGAAACAGCATAACTGCATCGTCCGCAAGGAAAGAGACTTTGCTCAGGGCATACGGGCCTGGCGAGATAAACCCAAGGCATGGTTTTTATGACTATGATGCCAAATACAATGACCCTGATGGCGCTGAGCTGAGAATTCCCGCTGACTTGGATGAGGAAAAATCTATCTATATTAAGGAAACAGCTCTCAAGGCCTATAGGACGATTAATGCGAGCGGAATGGCACGGGTGGACTTTTTTATAGACAGGAACGATGGGGCAATTTACTTGAATGAGATAAATACGATTCCCGGCTTTACGGATATAAGCATGTTTGCCAAGCTTTGTGTAAGCGAAGGACTGTCTTTCACTGAGCTAACAGATCTTCTTATGACGGAGGCCATTGAACGGTTCCAGGCTAGGAACGTGCTTAGAACCAGCCGTTAGCCGATGAAAGACTGCTACAAAATTCTTGGGGTAAGGCAGGGAGCCACGGCAGCGGAAATAAGGCGGGCCTACAGGCAAAAAGCCAAGCTCCTGCACCCTGATATAACTCATTCGGATTCAGCGGCATTCAGGGAGCTGAACGAGGCATACGAGACCCTGCGGGATATGAAGAGCAGGAAACTCTTTGACGAGTCTGTTTCCTATGGCAGAATGAGGCGCAGTGAGCAGACGGGGAGCTTTGACTACCGAGAGTGGCTCCTTGCCAGGGATGATGATGAGAGCAGATCCAAACTTATTTTCTTTGATTTGACCCACCAGCGGGAGGACAGTGCCGTTGCGGAATTCAAACGGATGAATCTGGAGCGGGGTGGTTTTAGGCTGTCTCGTTATTTTACCCGCGAGGATTTCATGGACTATGGCTTTATCCTTTGTGAGGAGCTGGTGCTACGCCGTGAATATTACGATGCGGTCATACTGCTTGAGCAGATAATCAAGATGGAACGGAGTTATGCCTACTTCAAGATTTTTTTCCCTGAGGTGCTGGGAATCGCCAGGCATGTCCTACGCAACAACATAGAGGGTCAGGTCAGCGATGAGCTTGCATTGGACGCATGGGAGAGGGCTTTGGATTTGGGGCTTGGTCGCAAGGATGACAGTTTTTTCTTCCTTAAGATGTCAGAAGCCTATGAGCGTATGGGGGATCACAAGACTGCCGAAATATGTCGGGATGAGGCCGTCAAGCTGATGTCTTAAACTTGACGATAGCGGGGGCTTTTTATTACATTATTTGGTATCCTAGGATTGACTGGGATTTGACAAATTAAGTTTTATACATTTTTTGGAGGATAATATGAAAGTTAAGCCATTGGCAGACCGTGTTCTTGTAAAGCAGCTTGCCGCAGAAACCAAGACATCTTCAGGAATCATCATCCCTGACACCGCCCAGGAGAAGACTCAGCAGGCTACGGTCGAAGCTGTTGGACCGGGAACTGAGAAAGAAAAAATCACTGTCAAAGTCGGTGAGAAGATTCTCTATGACAAGTACGCTGGAACTGGCATCAAAATTGATGGAGAGGATTATTTGATTCTCAAGAATTCAGACATTTTTGCAGTAATAGAATAATACTTGGCCTCTTTTTGTGGCTGCCGGGGGCATTTTGCGTCCGGTGGTCTTTTTTTGTGTCAAAATGCCCCCGGACAACCAGTTTACCTTAAAAAGTGGGTCAAAATGAATCATCCTTTTTCTTGTTCGGGCTTTGTGAAACTGTTTCAGCATTATTTTTCCTTATGAAATAAACTCTCTGGATTCTCCCCCTCTTGATCGTCGCTTGCTTTATTCGTGCCGTGGGTCTAATACCTGTCCAAATGGCAAATGCTCTGCATCGGAGTTGATGACTCTGAGTTAGATTTTTCTTCGCTTTTTATGAAGTTGGCACGGGACTTGCTGTGTATATGTCAAGAACATTTGCAGGAGTAATGCCATGACCAACGATGAGAACATTTTGAACTTGTACCTTAAGGACATCAACCGTATTCCTCTTTTGACTAGGGAAGAGGAAATCGAGCTGTCACAGAAAGCTCAGGCTGGTGACAGTGTAGCTAAGGACAGGTTGGTCAAGGCCAATCTTCGTTTTGTGATAAATGTTGCAAAAAAATACCAGGGACACGGAATAGATCTTGTAGACTTAATCAGCGAGGGCAACATTGGGCTCCTAACTGCCGTCGAACACTTTGACATTTCCAAGGGCTACCACTTCATTTCATATGCGGTCTGGTGGATTCGCCAGTCAATTCTCAAGGCGATTTGTGAGAAGAGCAGGGCTATCCGTCTTCCGCTCAACAGGGCTAACGAGGTTGTCCAGATAGAGAAGGTCAAGAAGATGCTTCGTGGCAGGATGAGTGAAAGCGAGGAGATGGAGGAGATTGGAAGGATGTTGAATATGGAGCCTTCCCATGTCCGTGAGATGCTGAATATTTCCCGCGAAATGGCCAGCCT
>JAFTEK010000354.1 GCA_017453705.1 Treponema sp. | reverse complement strand
GCTCAAAGTCCGTCGCCAGCTCATAAAGGCCTATGCTGTCATGAAAGCCGGAGACAATAACGCTCTCCAAGTCCGTACCGCCCACCATACGGTACTCAACATGCAGCCTGTAGCTTACAATCCCCAGCTGTCTTTTAATGTCCCAAATAGTCTCGCCTGTTCCCCGCCTTCTGCCAAACAGGGAAACATCCTCACGGAAAACCTGCATATTGTCGCCTGTGATAAGCTCCAGTATGGTCGTCTTGCCGGAACCGTTCGGCCCCCTTATGAGCCAGTGCTCCCCCTTCCGCACCTCCCAGTTCAAGTTGACAAGAACACGGTGTTCATCCCAGCCCACATTCACATTGCTGAATTTGATGAGGCTGTCAGGAACAGGGGATTGTTTTATCTCATCAACCAAAGCTCCGCTTTCTGTCCTAATCCGCTCTATTTCCTCAAGGAAAGCCTTCTTGTCAGCATCTCGTGAAGCCTCTTTCTTTGCCTTGCGGTCGGCGATAACAGCCTCATAATCCGTTCGCCCGCCACAGAATGAAACCGCCCCATCCCTGAATTCCAGCACCCTGTTTACCTGTGACGGAATCTCATGGAACCTTTCCATGCTCAGGATTATCCTTGGAAAAGACGATTCCCCATCCCCGGCGGACAGCTGCCTTTTTAGAATCGTATCAAAGAACTCCAGCAAAATCTTCCGTGATGCAACATCCAGCCCTGCAAAAGGATCGCTAAAGATAAGCAGTGAACAGCCGGAAAGGAGGGCACGGCAAAGAAGAGTCCGCCTGATTTCACCTGTGGACATGAGCTTAAGCCCCCTGTCCAATATCGGCCCCACCCCGCAGAGCTTGACCTCAGGCAGCGCGTCCAGCTTTTCTGCAATCGCCGGCAGGGGACTGTTTTTATCAAGCGGCCCTCCCAGCACCTCACAGATAAAGCGACGGCCTGTACGCCCTATATCCAGCCTGTCCATGTACTCACTCTCATCCCTCAGCCTTTCCTCCTCGATAAGGGCAGCGGCGACTTCCAAAGAAACAACGGCCGTCCCGCCCTTGCCCTCAGAAGGAGTATATATGGAAGAAAACATAGGCACAGCGGGTGCCGGAGCCACATTCGGAACAAACTGAGCTTGTCCCGACAAGGCACGGATAAAAGCCGCCTTGCCCCCTCCGTTCGGTCCGGTCACAAGCCAGGCTTCCCCCTCGCACATCTGCCAGTCCACCCTGCCAAGCAGCTTCTTATACCTGTCCTGCACCGAACAATTGTCTATTGTTATCAGCCTTGAAGCCATATTAATTCACCTCTCAAGCAACTTTGCCAATACTATCACCAGAGAGGGGCTTGTACAAGGGTAGAAGGAAGGGGAATACTACAAGGCAGCACCACACGTCTACCAGATTTTCCTCGTGGACTTTGACCTGTTCGAAGACAAGACATTCTACCACAGGGTCATGATTAGGAAAACTGTAGCTTGTAATCCATACTGCAACTCGGCAAGCTGGCTCCGGCTTGCCTGGCAGGAAGCCAGAGATGCTATGCATGGAACAACGCCACGCACCAACAGATATTGCATCAGCCAAACAGACCGTCAAAGTCCACCCGCTCAAAGACTTCCAGCGCTGAGTCTATGATTCCGGCGATGTTCTCTTTGCCAAGGAATTTGACAATATGCCAGGCGTTCTGCCCGGCACCGTACAGGTAAAACTTATGGCTCATACAGCCACCTCCAAACAAGATTCTTTCATTTTTATGCCGCCTGTGATATAATAGATAAAGATATCTCACAAGGAGGCTTTTTATGCAGACAACCGCAACACTCGCAGACGAAGCTTTCAGTCTTTTCAGAAGCTTGCCTGCACAGAAAATGCGAACAGTCATCCAGTTCACACGCTTCATAGCCCAGCAGCCAGAGGAAGAAGCGGAATTCCTCGCCGCTGCACCACAAATTCCTGCCGTACACGACCAGCATGACATCCAAATAATCAACACGAATGCCGAATACCTCAATGCAGGTGCGGAAGAAAACCTCGAATTCCAGGCAGATATCTGGGAGGAAGAGGAATGAAGCGCGGCGAACTGTATCTTGTAGAACGCGCCACAAAAAACGATACGAAGAAACAGCGTGTCTACGTTGTGGTAAGTCGCCAACCGCTCTTGGATTCCTCCTACTCCACTGTCATTTGTGCTCCAGTCTATTCAACAACCGAGGGCATTGAAACGCAGGTCACCATTGGAACGGAATGTGGACTAAAGCATTTCAGCTGCATCCGTTGTGACGAGCTTATAAGCGTCCGAAAAAGTGACCTGACAAACTATGTCGGAACGCTTCCTTTTAACAAAATCAATGAACTAAACCGCGCAATCCGCATTGCACTCGCCATAGTTCCGATTTTATCGCGGTAAGACCCCGCAATATATTGCAAAACCTCATCAAAATGCTTGTACAGGAATGGCTCTCCGCCCAACAGGGTATAGCAGAAGACATAATCAACATACTTGAAGAGTGTATCAACTTCCTCTTTTATCTGATTCAAATCATATGTCAAACTTTTCTCATAGAAAGGCACAAACATATTGCAGCTCTTGCATTTCAGCGAACAGTTCATGGAAAGAGCTGTATGCAGCTCCATCACGCAGTTCAAGCCTTTTATACTCCAGTACCAATGCGTGATGAAGAATT
>JAFTEK010000353.1 GCA_017453705.1 Treponema sp. | reverse complement strand
CCCCGGCTTTCAGCGCGGCTAAGGCCACCGTGAACTCGGAGTTCGAGGATATCGTGGCTGTCGGACATGGAATAGCCTATTTGTACGGTGTCGTTGGTGTCGTCCTCTTTGTCCAGATTATTCCTAAGATACTTGGTGCTGATATGTCCGAGGAGCGCAAGAAAATCGTGGTCGCCAACACGGGAACGGTCAGAAAGCTCAGCAAAAAACTGATAGATGTTGATTCCTTTGGTTTCATGCCCTTTTCCCTTGCGGCTGTCCTTGGAATTCTAATTGGTTCTATAAAGTTCGGCAACTTCTCCCTGACGACGACAGGCGGCTGTCTCTTGATTTCCCTGCTTTTGGGTCACTTCGGGCATTTCGGGGGGCTGTCAATGACCCCCAAGAACGAGACCCTGAAGGTTTTTAGGGAGCTGGGGCTTATGCTCTTCCTTATTGGAGCTGGAATTCCGGGCGGTGCGAATTTCGTCAGGTATTTCAAGGGCGTATACTTCATCTATGGAATTGTGATGACCACGCTGCCTATGGTCGCGGGCTATCTCTTTGCAAGGTATATTCTCCGCCTGAGCCTGTTGAACAACCTTGGTTCCATCACGGGCGGAATGACCAGCACCCCGGCCTTGGGAACCCTCATCAACACTGCGGGAACTGAGGATGTCGCCTCCGCGTATGCCTCTACCTATCCGGTCGCCCTCATTGCGGTCGTCATAGTTTCACAGGTGCTGATAATCATATTCAGATAAAGTCTTTCGATAGTCCTTTCGGGGCAATTATGGGCATCTCTGGAAACTGTGGGCAAGCCCCCATTTTTAGAGATGCCATTATAGGGGGCGCCATGTTTTGCATGGCGGCCTTTTTTATGATAAATTGCCACAAAAATCGTCATTTGCCCTTGACAAAGCAAGTGAAAGTGAATATAATTCTTATCATCTTGGTGGCGTAGTCCAGTCGGTAGAACAACGGACTCATATTCCGTATGTCAGTGGTTCGATCCCACTCGCCACTATAGTTTAAGTTTTTGCGGGTTTCTTCCTTTGGATGTGGCTTGACAAAGAAAAGAGAATACGGTATAGTATGCTCACTTAAACGATTTGCCGAAGTAGCTCAGCTGGTAGAGCGGAGGACTGAAAATCCTTATGTCATCAGTTCGATTCTGATCTTTGGCAAAAAGTCTCCCAGTCGGGAGGCTTTTTTATTGTACCGGAAAGATGCGGTCGTGGCTCTCAGTGTTTCCTCAGCAGAACCAGGACTGACTCAAGCTCCTGCACGTTGTGGGCGCGGGCAAGCTCCTCTTTTTCCCTGTTGTAGAATATTACCGTCGGGGTGACAAACACCCCCGCTTCGGATGCCCGGTCAAAGCCCCTGTCCTTGCCGACGTCCACTTCTTCTCCTTCCAGGTTTGAGAGGGCCAGGAAATCCTGCACGGCCGCGCATTTCTTGCAGCTTTTCATCGTGAAAAGCTCGTAGTTTATTCCCTGTGGAAGCTCCTCGTCCCATGCTGATGAATCTGCACCGGTGATGAGCTTGATGCAATCGATGGGCTTTCCCTCGCAGTTTCCTTCAGACATAAGCTCCTTGACGGCTTGTCCTATCTTGGCTGATTCTGCCGAGGCCAGGCCATAGCTGTATGATAGCTCGCGTCCTGCCACGACAGCGTTTTTGTCCTTGAGCTCTTCCGGGCACGTACTGTCCAGGTAAATCTTTGTTGGCGCTGCCTCGGCATCCTTTGACTGGTAGAGGAGGGCATAAGCAAGCCCCTGCAGCAGCTGCTTGATTTCTCGGTAGTCAAGCCCGTCCTCCTTTGCGAAGGGAGCCAGCAGGGTGTCAAAGTGCTCCAGGCCCTTTATATGGGAAAAAGCTATCTGGTTCAACAGGGAAGAAAGGTGACGGGCCGGCTGCGCCTGTTTTTTTCCGTCCGGGGAGGCAAGTCCTCTATGTATCAGCTCCTCAAGGCCGTCATCCCCTTTGCCTGGCTTTCTCTGGGAAGAGAAGATGCCCTCCCATCCTGGAAATATTTCCTGAGCTGGGTTCAATTTCCGCCTCCGACGTTTTTTACTTCCTGTATGAATTCATCAAGGTTGTTGAAGTGCTTGTATACGCTGGCGAATCTTATGTAGGCAACCTTGTCAACGTCATTGAGCCTGGCAAGGACGATTTCCCCCAGCTCGGATGTTGAGATTTCCCGCGTCGTCTTGCCCTTGCTGTAGGCTTCGTCCTCTATCTCTGTAACTATCTGGTCGATAAGTGACGTGGAGACCGGCCTTTTCTCCAGCGCGCGTTCGATTCCTTTTCCCAGTTTGTCCCGGTCGAAAGGCTGCCGCCTGCCGTCCCGTTTTATCACCATGAAGGGCTTTTCTTCTATCCTCTCGTAGCTGGTGAAGCGGTAGCCGCAGGAAAGGCACTCCCGCCTTCTCCTGATGCTCTCTCCGTTTGCCATAGTTCTGGATTCTATAACCTTGTCATCAAGGCTTCCGCATGAAGGACACCGCATGTAATAATAATAGCCCAGATTATGTCCGTTTTCAAGAGCAATCAGCGGATTCCTGATGTCAGAACTGCCAGCCCTCTCAGTGATATGAAGACAGCTGCCGCCAGTACATCAAGTATGACATAGATGAGGCTGCCAAGGACATAGCCGGGTCTTTTCCGGGACAGGGCCATGACGACGCTGCTGATTATCCCGATTGTTGAAAAAGAGAATAGCATGACAGCAGCGAGGGATGCGCAGAAAAGTATTATTCTGAGGCTGGAGTCCTGGAAGGACTGGAAGTTTCCGGAGTAGTACAGGGTCAGCATTACTGTCTGGAAAAGGAAGAGGAATATGGTGAACCTTTTTATGAGGCTGTAGAAGAAGCTGCCAATGTCATTTTCTTT